>NZ_JARVSN010000025.1:0-253181 GCF_030209165.1 Pseudomonas sp. fls2-241-R2A-110
ACTTGGCGCTCTTCCAAGTGACCCGCCGTCAGGGCGGAACCAATAGCCGCCGTTAACGCAGAAACGGATATGTACCCAACCCCAAAACTTTCTTAAGCGAACCGCATTACGGTAAACCGGGACTTTGTTTGTCGAAAACCCCGTCTGAGGAGGATTTTAAACGCACGATTCAGGTGATAGGGTGGCGCTTTTTATCCAGGGACGAATTCATGTTTAAAGTGCGTTGGACTGTTCTGGCAGTGATGTCGGCTATTTCTTTTGCTGGCATGAGTCTGGCGCACGCCCAGACGCAAGGTGAGATCCAGACCAATCAAACGGTTTGCGATGCCTTCCGTACATTGGCCGGCTCGATCATGCAGTCTCGCCAGAATGGCGAGTCCAAGGCCAGTCTGCTGGCGGTGAAATCGGGTAACCCTGACCACGACAAGTTAGGCGCGATGCTGATCAACGAAGCGTACAGCCAGCCTGTCCTCGATACGCCTGAGCTCAAGAGCAGCGCCATCATTACGTTCGCGGATAAATGGCGGAACACCTGTAACCATCCCGTTTCCAGTTAACGGGAAAGCACAGCGAGCCGTTCAGTAACCCCCGCCGCCCGTACTGTGCGAGGGCTCCCTGGCTCTCTGTTGTGCGTTGCTCCATTCCGCACAGGTCATGAAGCTTTTGTGGTCGACCTTGCCCCGGTCATCGAAGCTGATGTTGTACGGCTTCTGTTGGCCGGCCTGCTTGAGCTTGTAATCAAAACAGGTGCCAGGCACCACGGTGCGTTCGCTTATCGCTGAAGGCTGGCCGCCAATTTGCTCGACCTGATCCTTGCTCATCCCGGTCTCGACTTTGGCAACCAGCGGCTGATCACGATAGACATGTGAATCACTGCTGCAGCCAGCCGTCGCCGCCAGCACAACAACCAGCGCCAATAGAGGCGTGTTCATGGCAACGCTCCCGTCAGTGAGCTTTCGTTCGTCTGATCACCTTTGCTTTGACTTCTTCGGCATAACCCGCCAGTCGCTCTTCATCACCTTGAAACAATTCGCACAGCTTCTGCGTTGCTTGTGCATCCACATCATTACCGGCCAGGCGCAACTGCTCTGCTATGCGCAAGAGTTCCACTGCCGACCACCTCAGGTCCGACGCAACGCCTTGCAGGTCACGCCGAAGTTGGTTCTCATCTTCGCTAAGCCACATGATGATCTCCTGCAATACTCCGCTAAGAAAAGCGTAGTCCCATTTGGCTGGGGCGAAATGTGTGTTCGTCTGATCCACGGGAGAGGGAAGGGCTTCCATTGGTCGGGAAGATGAGTGGGTTTGAGCCAGCGTGATGTCGTAGTGATGAAGTGAATTTTCGCTAGGGCGAGGCCATATCAAATGTCGAATACCGATGATTTCAGATTTCATGCGCATGAGTTGATTGTTGATCTGGACGCTGCAACCACGGAAATGATGAAACTGATTTCTGCCCATCAACTAAGCGGCCCGGAGTGGGAACGGGTCACTCAATGGCAACATGAAGCGTATGAACGATGGATGACGTATTTGAACAAAAGGTCATACCCAGGCCCTGGTGAGAACAACATCAACTCCTGACGTTATTCCGATGGATGTCTGGACCGCTACGCGCTACATTTCCCGTTTTTCGGGATAAGGAAGCGTCATGCGGATGTGGATTGGGGGAATTGCGGTGGTGATGCTGGCAGGTTGTTCGTTGCCGGCATCCCTGGTGCCAGGCGAGCCTAACCTCAGCAAATACAGTAACAAGATACCCAAGGACTATGCCGCCTGCGTTCTACCGCTGTGGCAGCAGCAAATCTCCAAAACGACTCAGACCCCGATTTCCAATGGCTACCGGATCAAAGCGCCGAGCATTATCACGGCTGACGAGATTCTGGACATTGTGAAATATAAGGACGGCAGTCGCATTTCGCTGTATCAGGGACCACCGTGGGCCAAGTCGGACGCGATGCGCAAGGCGGTTCGCAGCTGCTTGTAGAGATCGCTCAATGGCGACTTCATTTATCAGTGCCGTATGTCGGAGCCGAGGAACACTGACCGATCAGGCGCCTTCCAAGAGAAAGACTGTCCTTGGAAGTGTGGCGATGAATGACGATTTGAAAAAAAATGCCCTGGATACCTGGTACAAAATCTTGAACGAGCCGCAACTTCGTATGGATTGCGAAGAACAGTACGACGAGTTGCTCAAGGCTGCTGACGAGATGGAGCGTACCGGGCTGATCAACAGTGCGGAATGGCGCGAGTTGGTGCGGCAAGCGGGCACGGCATTTTCAAAAGCCATAGAAAGCGTGGACGGCGGCACTTAGGTGATCCATGCCTGCCTTTATGGCAGTTCCTCCCAACTGACCTGTATCAACCCTGACGACTGGGCGTGGACTCGAAGCGCTTCTTCGTTTTGCTGATCGTGGTTTTCCCCATACGAAAGCCCGATCCCCGAGTGCAGGCATGCGTAATACCATGCGTCGGCGTCGGTCATGTGTGAGTCGGGTTGAACAAAAATATGACGACTCTTTTTTAGGCTGTAAGTGATTTGAAAATGTCGACGGCGGATCATCCGATTCTCCTGGTGCTGCCACTACGACATTAGTGGCGTAGTGCCAGTTCCCTCGGTTTTCGGACTTTTATCAACTTCCTCGAAACGCGAAGTTTTTTATCCCGTCATGTTCGATATTTTGGCGAGTTGACGCCGGAGCGCTCAACCCGCATGCATTGAAGGCACTCATCGTTGAGCTGCAAGCATTCCTTGTCGGCGTCTTCCCTGGTTGCATAGTGAGTGGGTAGTCGTCGCTTTTCTTCATTGTCATAAAGGTTGAATCCGATCGATGCAGTTTTGCAGTAGAAGCGCGATCCGTTGCGCGTCGATCCCGTTTCCGTGGGGATTGCAGGAACAACAGCGAATCTTGGAATCATCTTCACGTACTCCTTTTCGAATTCCCCTTAACGTGTAGCGGCTACTGGCCACTACCGCAAGGGTGCGCCTGAAGTATCCGATGAACAGGCCGTCCGCAGAAAAGGGCGGGTCGATGCCGGCTGTGGAGAGCCGTCAGGAGGTTGGTTGGCGCCGATCCAGGCCAGAAGGATTGCTGGCATTTATCAACCTTCTCTCGAGCAGGATATTTTGCAGAGCCTGCCGCGCGACAGGCTCTAGCTGATGCTCTCGCTTCTTGAGTTCAAGGAGTATCGGGCTGGACCAGGTGCGATAGGTTTTTTCAGCTTGAGGAATGGATGTCATCTATCTCTCCTTGATCAGGCGACCGCCAATGAATCAGGCAGTTTGGGTTCGGTAAATACCCTAGTTGAGGAAACGGATTTTCGCCAAGAATTTGCACTGCAATGGTGCGCTTGATTTTCACAGCGAGCGTTGCGCCAGAGCGCTAAAGGTTTTAGCCGTCCATTCCTGACAGGAATGCAGCACATAAAATTAATGAATTTTTATTATTTGAACGTGTGGCGTAGCTTGATTTCAGGACATGGAGAACCGCCTTGAAAATATCCTCACTCAACGCCGCCGAAAAATTTGATACCTCCCGGGCCAATGATTACGGCCGGCAGAGCCGTATTGCACTCGCCGGATACGACGCTTGCCAGGACTTGGCGGCCTGTATGCTGGCGGCAAGCCTTGGCCCTGCAGACTCGGCAAAAATACTGGTGGTGGGCGCTGGTGGTACGGCACAGGAAATTATTGCCATGGCCAGGCTTGAACCCGGTTGGCGCTTCACCGCCGTTGATCCGTCCGAGCCGATGCTGGAGGCCGCGAAGCAGCAGTTGGAAGCCAACAACTTGCTTGAAAGAACAACCCTGCATCTTGGGCATGTTGAAGACCTGGCAGCAGACGAATCATACGACGCAGCCACCCTGATCGGCGTGCTGCATCATCTTGAAGGGGACGACGCCAAGCGACACATTCTACGGTCCATTCGGGCTCATCTAAAACCGGATGCGCCACTGATTGTCGCGGGCAACCAATACGCTTATGCGAGTCAGCCGTTGCTGCTGGCCGCCTGGGGGCAGCGTTGGCGGCAGCATGGCGCCAGCCCGGACGAGGTAAAGGCCAAGCTTGGGAAAATTCTTCAAGGCGCCGATCCTCCGCATTCCGAAGCGGCGGTTCAAAAGCTGTTGCATGACGCAGGATTTGGCGACGCAACCCGTTTTTTTAGCAGCCTTTTCTGGGGGGCGTGGTTAACGTGCAAAGTGGCTTGAGCAACGCAGCCGGCCGATGTCTGCCTATCGATCCAGTAGCGGTGCCAGCAGTGCACACATGCCGCGCCAGTGGGAACCCTCCCAGTAAATTCGCTGGCAAGCGTCGCAGCGCACGAAGTGCGAATAGAGGGCGCCAACGCGGGGCGGGACTCGCGCCCGGGCCAGTTCCGGGCTGATCTCGTGCAGCGGCAGATTGCAATGCAGGCACAGGCTGAAGGGCCGCGCGCTTCGCGCCAGGTCGAGGCGCTCGTAGATTTCGCGCAGTTGCAGGGACGGTTTCAGGGCATGCACGTAGCAGCCGTGGCTGATGATGCGCCGCTTGAGCAAATCGCGGTCGCGGGTCAGCACGATGCGTCCTTGGTGCGCCGCGATCTCGGCGATCTGGCCATCCTCGAAGCCGTTGTCGTAGAGGGTGTCGAAGCCGCTCATGCGCAGCAGGCTGGCAAGTCCGCCCAGGTGCGCATCGGCGATGAAGCGCAGCACCCGTAGCGGTTGCGCGCGAACCTTTAGCAACGGGCTGATATCCAGCGCTTCGAATTTGGGATACACCGCCAGCCGGTCACCGTCGAAGATCAACCGTTCGAAGCCCACTGACTCGCCGTTGAGCAACACCAGTTCGACCTCCGTGTGCGGTATCCCGAGCGCCTCGATCATGTGCTTGACCGTCGCCCCTCGCGCGCACTCGCAGGTGAATGACTGCCGCCGCCGTTCGGCCGGCAGGAAATCGTTGAGCTCCTCGTAGAAGCGGAAGGTTGCACGGGTCATGCTCAACAGTATGGCAGGGCAGCTCAATCGCCGCCCCGCCTGCTGTCACTATTGGCTGGAGCGGATCGCTCCACCGTCGATCAGCAAGTTCTGCCCGGTCAGGTAGCTTGCATGATGGCTGCAAACGAAGGCGCACAGCGCTCCGAATTCCTCGGGTGTGCCGAAGCGTTTGGCAGGGATTTCGCTGCGGCATTCGTCTAGGAATGCCTCACTGTCTTGCCCCATCTCCTGGGCCGCGGCGACCAGGTTGTCACGCAGTCGATCAGTGTCGAAGGAGCCGGGTTGCAGGTTGTTGATCGTCACGTTGCGACTGGCAATGTTTTCTTGCCGGGCCAGCCCTGCGATGAATCCCGTCAGACCACTGCGAGCACCATTGGACAGGCCCAGGCTTTCGATGGGGGACTTCACGGCACTCGAGGTGATGTTGATGATCCGGCCAAATCCGCGAGCCGCCATACCGTCCACGGTTGCCTTGATCAACTCGATGGGCGTGAGCATGTTGGCATCCAGCGCCTTGAGCCAGGCGTCGCGGTTCCATTCGCGAAAATCCCCGGGAGGAGGGCCGCCAGCGTTGTTGATCAAGATATCGAAATGCTCATGGGCGTTGAGTGCTGCGGCCCGGCCTTCAGGCGTCGAAATGTCTCCGGCGACGGCGATGACGGTCACCTCAGGATTGATCGCTCTGAGCTGACGGGCTGTTTCATTCAGCGTCTGCTCGCCTCGTGCCGTGATTACCACGTTCACGCCTTCGTGGACGAGTGCCTGTGCGCAAGCTTTACCCAGACCTTTGCTGGCGGCGCACACCAGCGCCCAACGTCCTGCGATTCCAAGGTTCATGCGTGTTTTCCTGAAAGAACGAAGCTCAAAAAAGGGGTTGCCTGATCATGCATGATCCGCTGCGACCGGCGTGTTTGGCGCTCGAACACCGATCCCCATAAAGCGTCGAACGCGTTCTCCTTCGGCATCGCAGCGTATGGTTTCAGGCGCGGCATCGAGTTGAATATTGCCGTTTTCCATGAAAATCACCCGATCGGAAATCGACATCGCAAAGTCCATTTCGTGGGTCACGATCACCATGGTCATGCCTTCTTTGGCCAAGTCGCGGATCACGTTGAGCACGTCGTTGACCAGTTCCGGGTCGAGGGCCGAGGTCGGCTCGTCGAACAGCATGATCTGCGGCTCCATGGCCAGGGCCCGAGCGATCGCCACGCGCTGTTGCTGTCCGCCGGAGAGCTGGTGCGGGTACTTGTGGGCATGGGCCAGCAGGCCGACCTTGTCCAGTAGCGCATAAGCACGATGTTCGCTCAGCTCGCCCGGCTGGCCGTGGTAACGCGGGGCCAGCGTGACGTTGTCGAGAATGGTGCGGTGCGGGAACAGGTTGAAGTTCTGGAACACCATGCCGATGTGGCGCACGCCTTTGCGCAGGCGCGAGCTGTTGGGTTTGTCCGAGGCTTCGATGAATTTTTCGCCGAACAACAGAATGTCACCGGTATCGATGCTTTCCAGGCCGTTGACCGTGCGGATCAGCGACGTTTTGCCAGAGCCGGATGGCCCGATGATCGAGACCACTTCGCCGTATTGGACATTCAGGTCGATGCCCAGCAGCACTTTGTGCGTGCCATAGCTCTTCTGGATGTTCTTGAGTTGCAGGATGGGCGTCGCATTGGTGCCGGCGGCTTTGCGCGCGCTGTCGGGCAATGCTTCGGCACAGGCCTTGAGCTTGGCGATGGCGGCCGCGTCGAGTGTATGCGGCTTACGGAAATTCAGGTCCAGGTAGCGCTCCAGACGCTGCAGGAAGAAGCCGAAGACGGTGACGATCAACACGTAGTACACGCCGACCGCCGCCAGGGTTTCCATGACCAGGAAGTTAGTGGCGTAGAGACGTTGCCCGACGGTGAGAATTTCGGTCAGGGAGATGACCGAGACCAACGATGTCAGCTTGACCACCGTGATGTATTCATTGATCAAGGTGGGCAGCGAAATACGGAATGCCTGGGGGATCACGATCAAGCGTTGCATGCCGAGCAGGCCGACGCCCAATGCGCGCCCGGCTTCTTTCTGGCCCTTGGCCACGGAAATCAGACCACCACGATGGATTTCCGCCATGTACGCCGCTTCGGTGACTACCAGGGCCAGCAAACCGGAGTAGAAGGGATTGGACAGAATCGGTCCGCTACCGGGAAACAATTGCGGCAGGTTGTAGACGAACACCACCAGCACCAGCAACGGGATGCTGCGAAAGAACCAGATGTAGACCGCTGCGGGAATGCGCAGCAAGGGCGATTGGGACAGCTTGGCCGTGGCCAGGACGAAACCCAGCAGCATGCCGATGAACCAGGCCAGGGCACTGAGTTGGATGACTGTTATGCAGGCATGCCAGAAGTCCGGAAGGGAGAACAGCGAGAGAAAATACGACCAATCGAATTGCATGGGACACCTCGATCTGCCGCCCCGAAGCGGGGAGGCAGATGACCAATCTATAAGGACAAATTCTTAGTTGGCAGTCGGTTCTTCCAAGCCATATTTTTTAAGAATGGCGGCGTATTCACCGCTCTTTTTGGTCTCCTCGAAGGCCGTTTGCATGGCCTTGAAGGTTTCGTCGTTACCTTTCTTGACGAAGATGCCCAGGGTTTGCTGATAAATCGGGTGCTCGGTGGTAATCACGACGCGCCCATTGGTTTTTTCCGCGATCATTTTGGCGGCGCCGGCGATTTCAACCTGGGCCTGAATGTTCTTGGACAACAGGGCCTGGGTCACTTCAGGCGCCGAAGGGTATTCGCTGACGGTGATCGCGCCTTTGTTGTTCGGCACGCAGTAGTCATCAGACAGCTTCCTGAATTCCTTGACCCAGGTCGTGCCCTGTTCAAGGCCCAGTTTCAAGCCGCACAGGTCTTCAGGTTTTTTCGCATTGATCTCGCTGCCCTTGGGCACCATGACCGCGGCACCGGTGTTGGCATAGGCGATGGTCTGGGCCTGAGTCTGGCGCTCCGGCGTGATGTACATGCCGGAAATGACCGCGTCGTACTTGGCGGAATTCAAGCCCAGGATCAGGCTCGGGAACTTGGTGTCGACGAACTCCACCTTGGCGTTCATGTGCTTGGCCAATGCCGCTGCCAGCTCAGGGTCCGAACCCACCACGTTCTTGTCTTTGTCATAGGACTCGAAAGGCGGGTAGGTGATTTCCATGCCGACCTTGAACGTATCTGCCGCAGCCATGCTCACGGAGGCACCGAGCATTCCGGCTGCCAATACAGCCAAGCTCAACAGATTTTTTTTGTTGTTTTTCATTTTTCACTGACTCCGGCGTAGGTAAGGGATGTGGCTGAAAACTTCAATCAGGACGGTTGAGCCTGATTTTTCAAATGTCCGAAACTGGCGGGCTTGCGTGCCTTGCCTGGCAGTTGAACTTCCCCATTGGCCACCCTGTGACGCAGATACTGATAGGTCTGCAGCGCCTGGCCATACATGTGTTCGCCGATCGTGATCTCTTCGTAATCGTTGCCTTCCTGGGCGAACCCTGGCAGTGGTTTGATCTGGGTGTGATAGTCGCAGGCATAAAACAGCGGGAAGGAATAACGCTCTTCTTTCACGCTGCGTACCCGGTGCGCGGTGGCAACGAATGCGCCTGCCGTCATCACCTCCAGCATGTCGCCGATGTTGACCACAAAGGCATCGGCAATCGGTGGTGCATCGATCCACTCTCCGAGGTTGTTCATCACCTCAAGGCCGGGTTTGTCGGCCAGGAGAATGGTGAAACACTCGTAATCAGTATGGGCGCCAAGTCCCGGTGCGTCATGGGCTGCACCGTCGAACGGGTAGTGGATCAGGCGTAGTTTGGACGGCGGTCGGGTGACCAGGCTGTCGAAGTAGTTTTCTTCCAGGCCCAGGGTCAGGGCAAAGCCGCTGAACAGGCGCCGGCCGAGGGCGAAGATCGCTTCGTAGTAGGCCTGCACCGCCGGCTTGAAACCCGGCAGCTGTGGCCAGTCGTTGGGCCCCAGCAGCGGGGTGTTGGCTAGCACCAGCGGGTCATTGGCCGGGACTTCGAAGCCGACGTCGAAGGCTTCCTTGTGGTCTGGCTTGCCTTTGGAATAGACCTCTTCGCCTTCGGGCACAAAGCCCTTGTGGGTTTGCGAGGTGCCGATGTAGTGCCGCATTTTGGTGTCCAGGGACTGGTCGAAATAGTCCTTGGCTGCCTGGCGCAGGTTGGCGATCAGTTGCGGGTCGATACCGTGGTCGGTGATATAGAGGAACCCGACTTCGCTGGCGGCGCGCCCCAATTCTTCGGCCACGGCGAGACGGTGTTCCAGTTCCACACTGAACAGACCGGCGATGTTGACCACCGGGATGCTGTTGAAATTGGCTTTTTGTGGGTCAGTGCTGGCGCTGTTGTTTTTATTGTCAGGCATGACGCATCGGCTCCCTAAGGATGGCTTGGGTGGTGGAAACGCTCGAAGTGTTTGCGCTCGGTCTGGCCCATCCACACGTTCAACGACCACAGGTCGGCGACCGGGACATTGGTGAAGGGCAAATGGTGCAGGTAGCCGTCGGCGCCAAATTCCGGGGTCAGGGTGCTGACCTGGTAACCGCGCGCTTGCTGCGATCGCCAGATGCTTTCCCAATGCTGTTGATGGAACGCCAGTTCTTTTGCGTACTCGGGCGCTGCCGGGTGCGGAACCTGCGGGCCCTGGTCGTAACCGACCCGAGCCTGAATATGGTGAACCCGCTCGACGAAAGCGCTCAGGTCATCGGCCGGGTCGTTCAACAGGCGCTCGCAGGTCACGACCCAATGGCTGATGTCACTGGTGAACAGCAGATCGGGCAGTTGCCGGATCAACTCCAGGGTCACCCAAGGGTTGAACAGTGAACGCGAGCGGTGCGTTTCGAAACTGCAGACCTGTCCGTGCTTGCGCGCCAGGTCCAGCGCCTGGCCAAAAAACTCCACTTGTTGTGGCAAGGTCCAGCGGTCGTTGCCCGCCAGCACGTTGACGAAACGTGGACCGAGTTCAGCAGCCCAGGCGAGTTTCTGGTCGAGGTCATTGAGGTGCACGGCAGGCGTTGCCGACTGGTCCGGCAGCACGTCGTACGCGGTGAAGACGGTGCTGATATAGCCCAGGCGATTGGCCTGGAGAAAGGCGCCAAACTCAGCCCGCTCACGGGCGTCCAGTGGCAGGCGTGCTTCCATGCCATCAAAGCCCGCTTGCAGCAACTCCTCAAGCGCCTGAGCCTTGCTGGCGGTGTAACCCCACAGCGTGCGGAAAATTTCCAGCTTCATCGGTGATCCTCAAAAATCCAGGGCCTACTGCAAAAGCACTTCAACGGCGCCAAGTCACCAAGCGATCAATGGTCAGCGGGGCAGAGGACTTCAGGTCTGGATCTCTGCGTAAATCTGATCCACTGAGCGATACCAGGCGGGTTCGCTGTGGAGCCGATGTTAGGCACAGGCCGGGCGACGAAAGAATCTGAAAGTTCAAATGAATACTTCAGACTTTCATTAACAAATAGCTAGCTACTTATCTGGCTTGCCAAGAGGAATTTGCTGGGTGCATACGTGTCTGCGTTGGCTATCAGCGCGAGGTGCCACTGTTACGGCATTATTTTGAAGAGTCCCAAGCGACAAGGGCCGTCGAAGAGTGAAGATTCAGCGCTTGTAACGCAGCGCATCAACGACCACGCCAAACGCTGACGAGTGCTCGCGGCGGTTTGGGTAGTAGAGATGGTAACCGGGGAAGGGCTGGCACCAATCCTCCAGAAACCGCAACAGACTCCCGTCGCCAATTTCCTTCGTCACCATATCTTCTGGCAGGAACGCCAATCCGCAGCCCGCGACTGCCGCGCGCAGGATGGGCAGGCTGCTGTTGAACGTCCACTGACCTTCGACGCGTGCCTTCAGCTCGTGACCGTCCTTCTCGAAATCCCATTGCAGGAGGCTGCCGTGGGTCGGCAGACGCAGATTGATGCAACTGTGTTCGGCGAGATCGCCTGGCACTGTCGGCGGTGATCGCCGCTTGAAATACTCGGGGGAGCCGACAACCGCCATCCGCAACGCAGGGCCGATGGGCACAGCGATCATGTCCTTGGCCACTTGATCGCCCAGCCGCACGCCTGCGTCATAGCGCTGCGCGACGATGTCGGAAAGGGCGTAGTCGACCGTGATTTCGACCTTGATGTCTGGATAGTCTGGAAGCACTTTCAACAGTTTTGGCCACAGAATATTGTTCGCGGCATGCTCCGAAGCCGAGATCCGCACATTGCCTGCCGGGGTATCGCGAAACTCGCTGACGGCGGCCAATTCAAGTTCGATTTCCTCAAAGCGCGGCGCCATGGACAGGTACAGCCGCTGACCCGCTTCGGTCGGTGACACGCTGCGTGTGGTGCGAGTCAGCAGCCGAACACCGAGTCGGGTTTCGAGGGCGCGCATCGTGTGGCTGAGGGCGGATTGCGAGACCCCCAGTTGTGCGGCCGCGCGTGTAAAGCTGCCCTCGCGGGTGATGACCACGAAGGCCTGGAGGTCATTGAGATTGGCTCGGGACATTGCTGAGAGACTCTCATGAGAGGCGGGGCATTACTGCATGTAAGCATGCCCCAATGGAGTGCACGCATTTTTTGTAGCAAAGGCGCGGGAACAGGCGTGCCGGGAAATGGCTTCCCGGCCGAGGGTGATAGAACGAACCCGGGTGAAGTCTGGGATCACAGCGTTCTGGCGTAAAACCCGGAGAGCTTGTCTATGGCCGTGTCGACATAGCGTGGAACCCAATAGGTTTCGATATGGGTTGCCCCGTCGATCTTGAACAGTTCCTTGTCTTGGGTGCCTGTGGCCTTGGCGAACGCATCTTCGGTCATGTACAGGCTGTCGGCCTTGCTGCCGGCAATCATCAGTAACGGCTGGCGGATCAGGTCGATCTGCTGGGTGGCGTCGAAGCGCATCAGGTCGAGCAAACTGCTCGTGGTGTACTTGAAGGTCGAGTTGGGATGGGCGTGAGTCTTCCAGTAGTACTCGTAGCCTTGGCGGTAGAGATCGAATGGCAATTTCGCGATCTGCTCATCCGTCAGATTGGCATCCCCTGAATAGAGGATTTCGCCGCCGGCCGCTTCCTTGGCGCGAGCCGCCGAGGCCTGTTGCAAGCGTTGCTCAAGGGTGTCCAGTTGCGAGTCGGCGTAGCCATTGCGGCGAACCCGCCCTGAGTTGAACATGCTCACCGTCGCCAGCGACTTGAAGCGTTTGTCGGTTTCAGCCGCAGCCAGGGAATACCCGCCGCCGCCACAGATGCCGAGCAGGCCCAGGCGCTTGCCGTCGACGCCGGCATACTGGGTAATGAAATCCGCCATGCCATGAATGTCTTCAATACGCGATGCCGGTTTGTCGACACTGCGCGGTTGTCCTGCGCTGGCGCCCTGGTAAGCGGCATCTGCCGTGATGGTGATATAGCCTTGTTCCGCCAGGCGTTGCGCATAAAGACCTGCCACTTGCTCTTTCACCCCGCCATTGGGATGCGCGACGACGATACTTGGATAGGCTTTCTTGGGGTCGTAGTTGGCCGGGGTATAAACGTTGGCCGCTATATCCAGGCCATTGAGCTTGTAGCTGACCGGATGGATATTGACCTTGCCGGGCTCATTCTTGCTGATCGCACCGTCGTAGACCAAGGTAAAGGGATTCTTTTTATAGTCAGCGGCGATGGCCTCGCCACCGCAGACGCTGGCCATTGCAGCCATGAGCGTGGCTTTCAAAATTGTGTTTCTCATGTGAAGTCTCCTGTGTGTTCAAGCAACGCAGCGGTGCAGCCCCTCATCGGTCCAGGCTCTTTTCGGCGAGGAATCTGGAGACCAGGTCCGCGATCTGTACGTTGTTCAAGTCCGACATGGGGAAATGGGTATTGCCCTTGATACCGATCTGCGGCAGATGGATCAGCGTGACGTCGCCGCCATGCCTGTTGACCGTGTCGCGCCACGTTCGAGCCATGCTCAGTCGGGCACGCCAGCTGTCTTGGGCGGGCAGGTCGACGGCCTGCTCAGGGATGTTGTCGCCGTAAACGACCAGGATCGGAATCCGCGTGAGCGCCATGAACTGCGCCAGTGGCACTGCCGCTCCCTGCACGGTGTCGAACGCGCTGGGAATCGGTGCGGGCACTTCACCTTCCGGAAAGACAAAACTGCTGCCGGGCTCGAACGCCACAATCGCCTTGACCTTGTCGTTCTTGATCGCGGTCAGCCAACCTGGCCCACCACCCTGGGAGTGAGTGAACAGGATGCCCGGGCCAATCCTGTCAAACAGCGCCGACACCCCAGCTGAGACCACTGCCATGTCGAAGGGGCCGGTATTGGGCGTCATTGCGCGGAAAAACTGTTCGCGGGTTTGCGCATCCTGAGCCACCTGCACACCTTTGAAATAGTTGGGCCACAGGCCGATACGGAACTGGTTGAACCAGAGCTGCTCGTCCGGCGTCGGCTTGAGCGTGGCCTCGACCATGCTGCGGCCGGCATTACCGCGACGCGGTTGATCGATCAGATACACGCCGAACTGACGGCGCAGGAAGATGTTCTGGAAACCTTCGCGACCATCGGCGGTGGTTTCCCAGGTCTTGGAGAACTGGCCCGCGCCGTGCCACATGACGATGGGCAGTTTTCGGGCATTGACCGGAATCTGGTAGAACGCGTAGGCATGGTCGCCATGGTAGGTCTGGCCGTTCGGTTCCATCGGTTTGCGCGGATCGAACAGGCCAGGCGCCGTGGTCATCGTCCCGCCAGCGGTGAAGCTGCCTTGTTGCTGAATCAGCAAGGGGCCATTGGCGTTACTGGAGCCCTGAGTTGCGCAGGCGGCAAGCAAGCCGAGCAGGGCGATGCCCAGCAGATTTTTTCCGATCTTCATCTTCAACCTCCAGACGCGGCGAGTGCCTGCGTCAGTGCTGCGCTTGCACGCTTGGCCGTTTGTTCATCCATGTGCTCGGCCAGCAGCTCAGTGACGTGCTGTAACTGCGAGGCGCTCAACCCGACCCGCATGCTCGCCCGCATATGCGAGCGCAACTGCGACTCCACACCCGGGGTTGCGGCCAGCGCGCCGACGGTGGCCAGTTCCCGGCTTTGCCAATCGAGGTTGTCGCGCTCGAAGATGTCGCCGAACAAATGGGTTTGCAGGAACTGGTTGATGACGGGCGCGAACTCGAACACCGGGCCTTTGACCGGTCCGCCGGAGATCCGGGTTTGGTTGGCCGTGCCTGCAGCAAGCAAGGCAGCACCGGTTGGAATCGCGCGGCCGGGTTCACGCCCCGGCGCGTCGTCGATGCCACGCTGTTTGCGCGCCTGCACCAGTTTCATCAGCTCATCCAGCGCGTTGAGGCTGCGCGGGAAACCCACATAGGCGTATAGCTGCACGAGGATTTCCCGGGTTTCGCTGACCGTCAGGCCAGCGTCCAGGCCTTGGCCCAAGGCGGCGTTGAGCCTGGGCCTATCGCTGACGGCCATGGCGGCGGCGATCAACGGAATGGCTTGTTGTCTGGCGGACAGCGTGTCTGACGCGGATTGTGTATCGGGCAGCTTGCCGGTCGACTTCGATGGGTCCGCGTAGTCCTTGTCTGAAACCTTCTCTGCCCAGGTGACGGATTTGCCGTCTTCGGCTTCGGCGATGGCGATGTGGGTCATGCCGGTAGTCGCCGTGGCACCATGCCAATGGCGCACGTTGGGCGGGATCCAGACGATATCCCCCGGCCGGATCTCCTGACGTGGACCACCTGCCTGCTGCACGTAGCCCATGCCGGCGGTGACGATCAGCGTCTGCCCCAGCGGATGGGTGTGCCAAGCCGTGCGCGCACCGGGTTCAAAAGTCACCGTGCCACCGCCGACGCGGGCAGGGGGCTCAGCCTTGAAAAGGCCATCGACATGCACTGTGCCCGTGAAGTTATCTGCAGCGCCTTCGATTGAAGGCTGAGAGCCCGCACGGCTGATGCGCACTTCGTTGGCGGTTTGGGCGCAGGCTTCTCCGGTCAGGAGCGCCAAGGCAACCAGTGGTGCAATCAGTGTTTTCATATAGGGCGTCCCTGCAAAAGGGTGAGTCGACAGTGAAGCTTTTTCAAAAGCGCTGCCGCTCTCACCGTGATGGATTCAGAGCCCGGTCATCTTCAGCGCAGGCTCGGGCAACCGATCCCCTTGCACCTGGATCCGGGACGTCTGCTCGTTGATCAAGCGCAGATCCTCACGGGTCAGATCCAGTTCGATAGCCCCAAGGTTTTCTTCCAGGCGATGCGGTTTCGTCGTGCCGGGAATCGGCACGATCCACGGCTTCTGTGCCATCAGCCAGGCCAGTGCTACCTGTGCCGGGGTCGCGTTTTTACGCTGGGCGACAGCTTTTACCACCTCGACCAACGCCAGGTTAGCCTTGCGCGCCTCCACAGAAAAACGGGGTACGGCGTTTCTAAAGTCGGATGCTTCGAACTGCGTGTTCTCGTCAATTTTGCCGGTCAGGAAACCTGCGCCGAGCGGGCTGAAGGGCACAAAACCAATGCCCAGCTCCTCCAGCACAGCCAAAAGCTCGAGCTCCGGGCCACGCCAGAAGAGTGAATATTCGCTCTGTACGGCCGTCACTGGCTGAACCGCATGGGCCCGGCGAATCGTCTCGACACCCGCCTCTGAGAGACCGAAATGCTTGACCTTGCCTTCGGCGATCAAGTCCTTGATGGTGCCGGCTACGTCTTCGATCGGCACGGCTGGATCGACGCGGTGCTGGTAAAACAGATCAATGCGGTCAGTGCGCAGGCGTTTCAACGAAGCTTCGGCCACCGCCCGGATATGCTCCGGGCGACTGTTGGTACCGCCGCTGCGTTCGCCGGTGATCAGATCGATGTCGAAACCGAACTTGGTGGCTATAACGACCTGGTCGCGAATCGGCTGCAGGGCCTCACCCAGTAGCGCCTCATTGCTGAAGGGGCCGTAAGCCTCGGCGGTATCGAACATGGTGACGCCGCGATCATGAGCGGTACGGATCAGCTTGATCATGTCCTGCTTGTCGGCAGCAGGCCCATACGCCGACGTCATGCTCATGCACCCAAGACCCAGTGCCGACACTTGCAGGCCATTACCCAGCGTGCGAGTTTTCATTGATCTACTCCAGTAAAGAAATTGAGTGCCCATCAGTGGTGGTTGAAGGGCGAGCTGGCGAGGGCAGTGACGACCGTGGGGCGAAGGGTGTTCATGCCCGTTGCCGTCAGCGCCCGACACGTGCCTTCAGAGATTCGGGATAGCGGTCGCCCTGGATATGGATCTGCGAGAGTGTCGACTCGATTGCCTGAAGTTCGGCCTCCGAGAGCGAGAGGGACACGCTGCCGATATTTTCTTCCAGGCGATGCAGTTTGGTCGTCCCGGGGATAGGAACGATCCACGGCGCCTTTGCGAGCAACCAGGCCAGCGCGATCTGCGCCGGGGTCGCCTCCTTCTGTGCCGCAATCTCGCGGATCAACACCACCAGACCCTGATTGGCGTGCAGGGCCTCCTTGCTGAAGCGAGGCACAATGCTGCGGAAATCGTCGCTGCCGAATGAAGCATCCGCCGACACGGTTCCGGTGAGAAAACCCTTGCCCAACGGGCTGAAAGGCACGAAGCCGATTCCCAGCTCCGCGAGTGTCGGCAGTATTTCCAGCTCCGGCTCACGCCACCACAGGGAGTATTCGCTTTGCAGCGCCGTGACCGGCTGTACCGCGTGGGCCCGGCGAATGGTTTGCGCGCCCGCTTCCGACAGGCCGAAGTGCTTGACCTTGCCTTCCTGGATCAGCGCCTTGACCACCCCCGCGACCTCTTCGATGGGAACGTCTGGATCGACTCGGTGCTGGTAGAGCAAATCGATGAAGTCTGTCTTTAAACGGCGCAGCGAGCCCTCGACCGCGACACGGATATGTTCCGGGCGACTGTTGAGGATCTGCTGTTTGTTGTCCGCGCCAAAGGTGAAGCCGAACTTGGTGGCAATGACGACTTGATCGCGCACGGGGGCCAGTGCCTCACCTACCACTTGCTCGTTCAGGTAGGGGCCGTAGACCTCGGCAGTGTCGAAAAAAGTCACGCCGTGATCGACCGCCGCGCGGATCAGCGAGATGGCTTCCCCGGTGTCGGTAGCGGCGCCATAGCCATGACTGAGGCCCATGCAACCGAGTCCCAAGGCCGAGACTTCAAGAGAACTGTTTCCGAGTTTCCGCTTTTGCATTGTGGATCTCCCTGCCTGGCGAGCGGCTTGAAGCCGAACGCCAGAAGTTAAGAACAGACTGCACTTTGCCTGGAGCGGCGTGTGCAATTGCGCTGTGAACACACTAAGGGAGGGCGGTTGGTGAAACTAGATGGGTAAATCGGCAAGGACCTATGAGCTGTGTTCATTAGTGTCCGGTGCCAACCCGAGGGTGGCGTGATTGAAATAAACGCTGACAGCATCCAGGAATTCAATTTCCGCACGTTTGGTCATCATATGGATGATGCCTCGCTCGGCGGTGTTTTGCCGGTTAGCGGGGTAGGCTGGAAATGATGCCTCCGTCCTGTAAGCCATGAATGAATATGCAGCCTCAAGGCAAAGACGCCGCCCTGGCGTCAGGTGGCGCGTCGGAGAATGGAGCGAGCACGACCGATGACCGGCGCATCCACCATTTGCCCATCAAGTGTGAAGACACCTTCTCCTGAACTCGCCGCGTTGATAATCCGTTGCGCCCAGTGCAGTTCCTCCGGGCTGGGTTTTAACGCTTGATGGATGATCGCCACTTGGCTTGGATGGATGCATAGCGCACCACCAAAGCCCATGTCACGGGCGAACTGGACGGCATTGTGCAGACCAGCGGTGTCCTGGATTGAGGGGAAGACGCCGTCCAGCGCCGGTGAAAGACCGGCCACCCGCGTGCAGATTAATACGGCGTAGCGGGCGTGACTGAGTATCTCTTCGGCGGCAGGGCTGCCGGTGGTCAGGTTCAGGTCCAGACCTAGATCGAGGCTACCGAACGACAAGCGTTCAACGCCTTGAGCGTTGGCAATCTCGTTAAGGGCAGCCAAGCCTTTGGCGCTTTCAATGATCGGCCAGATCGGCTTTTCACTGCGAGCTGCGGCAGCGACTTGCGCCGCGCTTTCTGCTTTGGGCAGCAGTAGGGCAGTCACGCCGGCATAACGTCGGCAAATTTCCAGATCGGCAGCGTGCGCCCAATGATCCGGCGCATTCACGCGAACCAGAATCCGCGCGCCCGGATTTTCACTCAGGAAGCGTTCCAAATTATCCCTGGCCTGTTCCTTGAGGTTTTCCTGCACGGCGTCTTCCAGATCGACAATGACCCGGTCCGCGCCGCTGGCGATGGCTTTGGAGATGCGCTCCGCACGAGTCGCCGGTACAAACAGGGCAGAGCGAACAATCGATGGACTCATGGTGTTTCTCCTTCGCTGAACTGGACTTCGCCTAGCTGCGCGACCCCGTCCTGATTGCCTGCCCAGACCTGCGCCTTGCCGCGGTCGATCAAACGTCCACCGATTTCGAATTGCTGAGGCGAAATCAGCGGGCGAAGCCCACGAAAGGTGAAACGCTCCAATCGTGCAGTCGGGCGCGCTCGGGTGAAAGCACGTAAGTTCAGTGTCGCGATCAGAGGGCCATGCACCACCAGCCCCGGGTAGCCTTCGGTTTCGGTGACGTAGGGCCAGTCGTAGTGAATTCGATGGCCATTGAAGGTGACGGCGGAATAACGGAACAGCAGGGTCGGGGAAGGCTCGACCTGTTCATGCCACTGGCCTTCGGGGAGCGCTTCGGTGCCGCTCAATTTTGGTGGAGTGGGTTCCCGGTAGACGATGTCCTGCTCGTCCTGAAGTGCACGCTGGCCGTCCTGGAAATACTCGTGGCGTACCGTGACGAACAGTAACGAGCCGGTGCGACCGTGCTTCTCTTCGACATTGAGAATGGTCGAAATACAGGTCACCTCAGCCTCTACCTTCAGCGGTTGATAGAACTCAATTCGGCTGCCGGCCCACATGCGATTGCGGTTATGGGCCGGTGGCAGGAATCCGCCGAGCGCTGGATGACCATCCGGGCCCAGTTCGCTGGCCATAACGGGTTCTTGAAAGAATGCCCAATGCCACAGCGGCGGCAGTGGTTCGCCGGGTTGCGGCGCCTCTTCGCTCAATGTCGCGGCCATTCGTTTAACCAGGTTCAAGCTGATTCGGTCCTGGCTTTCCTGGCGGCGGCCAATCCAGGCGGAAAAATCGGGACTGCTCATATCCATTGCTCCTGTCGGTCAATCATCAGGCCAGGGCGGCCATTTCGGGTATTGCTTCGAACCAGTCCGCCACCAAGCGTTGCAGGCAGGCATCTTGTTTTCAGATCAAGGCTAAATCGCCCCGGCTGCGCGCATTTGTTCAATACGATCCGTGCCCAGCCCTAGTTCCCTGAGCACCTGTTCGGTGTGCTGGCCGAGGCCCGGTACGGCATCCATACGAGGCTCGAATGCGCTGTTGCTGCCAGGAGGTATCAAGCTCGGGACGGTGCCGGCAGAGGTTTCTACTTCACGCCAGCGATCACGTGCCTGAAGTTGCGGATGGTCCCAGACACCTTGCATGTCGTTGACGCGAGCGTTGGCAATTAGCGCATGCTCCAACCGATCAAACACGGCATCGAAATTGAGAGTGGAGAACGATTCGACGATGAGTGCTCGCAGCGCCGAACGGTTCTCGACGCGCTTGAAATTGGCAGAGAAGCGTTTGTCTTTCGCCAGTTCAGGCGTCAGCAGTACCTTGTCGCAAAACAGCTGCCATTCGCGCTCATTCTGCAAACCCAGCATCACGGTGGAGCCGTCACCGATGGGGAAGGGGCCGTAGGGGTAAATGGTGGCGTGCGCGGCACCTGCTCGAGGTGGAGGAGGTGCGCCGTCGTAGGCGTAGTACATTGGGTAATTCATCCACTCGACCAGGCTTTCCAGCATCGACACATCGAGGTGGCTACCTTCACCAGTGCGTCCCCGCAACAGCAGTGCTGAAAGAATTCCGGTGTAGGCGTACATGCCCGCCGCGATGTCAGCAATCGAGCAACCTGCCTTGGCCATTTCATTCTCACCCGGTCCTCCGGTGACCGATAGAAAGCCGCCTTCACTCTGGATCAACAGGTCATAAGCTTTTTTCTTTTCATAGGGGCCGCCTGCGCCATAGCCTGAAATGTCACAAACGATCAGGCGCGGAAACCGCTGGTGCAGCACCTCGAAAGACAGGCCCATTCGCGCAGATGCTCCCGGCGCCAGGTTCTGCACCAGGACATCGGCCGTAGCCAGCAAACTGTCCAGCACGTCGGTGGCCGACTCTTGTTTCAGGTCGAGGGTCAGGCTTTCTTTCGAGCGATTGGTCCAGACGAAGTGAGAGGCGAGGCCGTTGACGCGTTGGTCGTAACCTCTGGCGAAGTCACCCGTACCGGGGCGTTCGACCTTGATGACACGTGCGCCGAGATCGGCCAGTTGTCGGGTGCAGAAGGGCGCTGCGATGGCATGTTCAAGGCTGACGACGGTAATGCCATCGAGCGGACGTAGGCCGTTGGGCTGGCTCATGATTTTTTTCTCTCTTGCTTTTAGAAAGAGCGCGGCAGTTCGAGCAGGTGTTCGGCGACGTACGACAGGATCAGGTTGGTGGAGATGGGCGCCACCTGATACAGACGGGTTTCACGGAATTTGCGCTCGACGTCGTACTCGCAGGCAAAACCAAAACCACCATGGGTCTGCAAGCACGCATTGGCGGCTTCCCAGGAGGCTTTCGCCGCAAGATATTTGGCCATATTGGCGCTGGCCCCGGCGTTGATACCGCTGTCGTATTCCTCGCATGCACGCCAGCGCATCAGGTCAGCGGCTTCAATCTCGATGTGCGCTTCAGCGATGGGGAACTGGACGCCCTGGTTCTGCCCGATCGGGCGCCCAAACACCACGCGGTCGCAGGCATAGGCACTGGCCTTCTCGATAAACCAGCGGCCGTCACCGATGCATTCGGCGGCGATCAGGGTGCGCTCGGCGTTCAGTCCGTCGAGGATGTAGCGGAAACCTTTGCCTTCCTCACCGATCAGGCTGTCAGCGGGGATTTCCAGGTTGTCGAAGAACAACTCGTTGGTCTCGTGGTTGACCATGTTGGCAATTGGCTGCACGGTCAGACCGTTACCGATGGCTTCACGCAGGTCCACGAGGAAGATCGACATGCCTTCGGATTTTTTCTTCACGTCAGCCAAAGGAGTAGTACGCGCTAGCAGGATCATCAGGTCGGAATGCTGAACGCGTGAGATCCACACCTTCTGCCCGTTGATCACGTACTTGTCACCTTTGCGCACGGCGGTGGTCTTTATCTTTGTGGTGTCGGTGCCGGTGGTGGGCTCAGTCACGGCCATCGATTGCAGGCGCAATTCACCGCTGGCCAGTTTCGGCAGGTAATAGCTTTTCTGCGCCTCACTGCCGTGACGCAGCAAGGTGAACATGTTGTACATCTGTCCGTGCACGGTGCCGGAGTTGCCGCCGCAGCGGTTCACTTCTTCTAGAATTACCGAGGCCTCGGCCAGCCCAAGGCCGGAGCCGCCATATTCGGCAGGGATCAGCGCTGCCAGCCAACCCGCATCGGTCAGGGCCTTGACGAAGGTTTCCGGAAAGCCTTTTTCTTCGTCGACTTTGCGCCAGTAAGCCGCATCGAATTCAGCGCACAGAGCACGTACGCCCTCGCGGATGGCATTGAGTTCTTCAGAGTTACGGTCAGTCATTATTATTCTCCTCAACGCGTCACGCATGGCATCAGCCCTGCGTGACCGGGTCCGGGCAAAGAGCAATCAGATCGGGTTGAAACCCAAGGCGGCACGAAAGCGATTCTTGACGTAGTGACCATCGCGCGGTGGCAGCACCCGTGGCGGGTTTTCTGCTTTGATCTTGATCGTCGCGAGCTTGACTCCATCGCGGGTCGCAAAGCGCTCGCGCAGGTCATGTACGCCTTCCATGTCGCGGATTTCATCGGTCCAGCCGAAGCCGCAAGTCTTCGCCACCTGGTCGAGGGAAATACCAAAACCGGCGTGGCTGACTTGCATGCCGGTCTCCCCAAAGTGACCGTTGTCCAGCACAGCGATGGTCAGGTTGGCGGGCTTTTGCAGTGCCACCGTGGCCAGCGCTCCGAAGCCCATGAGCAACTCGCCGTCTCCGGTGACCACCACGACCGACTTGTCTGGCTGCGCATTCGCCAGGCCCAGCCCCACAGTGATTGCGCTGCCCATGGCAGCCCACAGGTAATAATTCAGATCGTTGTCACCGGCAGCCATGACGTCGTAGGACGCCGAACCGAGACCCGTCACGACCAGCACGTCTTTGCGGTCGGCCAGAAGGGCTTTAACCACTTCGCGCCGGCACAGTATGTGGTTTGCGCTTACTTGACCCATTTCTTTTCTCCAATCAGGCGCTGACCGAGCAGCAGGGCAGTGGACGAATCACCGTTGAAGGCCATGGTCGCGGCACCGTGCAGCAACGGAGCGACGTCTTCTGGAACGTCTGCACGCCAGGTCATAACCTTCATCAGATTCAGGGCAGCTTCGGTGGCCTGACCCATCGGGTTCTGCCATGCGTTGAATTCGGCCCAGTCGCCGCGCATGGTGACCACCATCAACAGCGGAAAGCCGGCGCAGACTTGCAGGGCGAGGGTGTTGATGCAGTTACCGACACCGCTTGATTGCATCAACAGGGCACCGCGCTCGCCACCCAGCCACGCACCTGCCAGGTAGCCGATGCCTTCTTCTTCGGTGGTCAGGACGACGGCCTTGATGTCCGGATCCGCATACGACATGCGAATCGCTGCCGAGTGGCCTGCATCCGGTACGAAGACCACGTGTTTGACGTCGTGGGCTTTGAGCACGCGAAACACGTCCTCCTGCCAATCCTGTCCCACGGTATGTTCTGCTTCTGTTGACATGCCCATCTCCCAAGCAGTGCTGCTTTTGTGTTTTCACTCATTCTGGGAGGGATGGAAGAGAAGAACGACTACCGTTTTTGTCTTTGAGATATGCCCATTTTGTATAGCTGGAAGGTGAATGCGTGGCCTGCCGGGTAATCGCGATAGCCACGCTTTATGGGAAGGGAAATGATTAACGGAGTGAGGTGCAGAAGGTACGGATAGCCTCGCACGCCCGGCGCAATGAAGCGTCATCCAGGGCGTAGGCAATGCGAATGTAAGGGCCGAGGCCAAAAGCGCTGCCATGCACTACGGCTACATCCGCTTCGTCGAGCAGCGCATGCGCGACATCTTCATCGGTGTGCAATACCAGGCCACCGGGTGAGGTGCGACCGATCAATCCGGCACAGGACGCGAACGCGTAGAACGCCCCGGCCGGACTG
The DNA here is from genome assembly GCF_030209165.1 of Pseudomonas sp. fls2-241-R2A-110. Lineage (NCBI taxonomy): Bacteria > Pseudomonadati > Pseudomonadota > Gammaproteobacteria > Pseudomonadales > Pseudomonadaceae > Pseudomonas > Pseudomonas sp. fls2-241-R2A-110. The sequence goes on from NZ_JARVSN010000025.1 coordinate 23,298, forward strand.
ACGCATTCAAGCCCCGGCGTAGCATTCAGCAGCGCCACCATCAAATCGCGACGACTCTGGAACGCCGCTCGGCTTTCACGGATGAAATCCTTGGGACCTTCCAGCGCCGCGAGCGCAGCCTGTTGCGACACAGAGCAGGCGCCAGAGGTTTGCTGACCTTGCAGTTTTTCCATGGCGTCCAGCAGCCAGCGCGGCCCAGTGGTGAAACCGATTCGCCAGCCGGTCATGGCATAGGCCTTGGACACCCCGTTCATGGTCAGGGTGCGCGGTGCCAGCCGTGGTTCGACTTGGGCCAGGGTATGGAACGTTTGATCGTCGAAGATCAGGTGCTCGTAGATGTCATCGGCCAAAATCAGCACGTGAGGGTGAGCCAGCAACACCTCAGCCAGGGCGTGCAGTTCTTCCCGGCTGTACACCGCACCGGTCGGATTGGACGGCGAATTGAGGATCAGCCAACGAGTCTGCGGGGTGATCGCGGCGGCGAGTGCGGAGGGCGTCAGCTTGAAACCGGTGTCGGCATCGCAGGTAACGACTCGGGCTTGACCCCCGCACAGTTGAACCATCTCCGGGTAACTGACCCAGTACGGTGCCGGCACGATTACCTGGTCCCCCTCGTTGAGGGTCGCGGCCAGGGCGTTGTAGATCACCTGTTTGCCACCGTTGCACACCAGGGTGTCTTGCCAGGTGACGTCCAGGCCGTTCTCGCGGCGGAACTTGGCGGCCACCGCTTCCCGCAGTGAACGCACGCCGGCGACCTGGGTGTAGCGGGTGTGGCCGTGTTCAATGGCCTGAATGGCCGCTTCGCGCACGTGCTTGGGCGTATCGAAATCGGGCTCGCCGGCGCACAGCGAAATAATCTGAGCACCTTGTGCCCGGCGCTCTGCCACCCGATCCATGATCCGGTAAGTCGCGGAAGGCTGCGCGGCGGCCAGACGCTGATTCAGACGCTGGATATCGGCGCTCATGCGCGGGTTCTCCACTCAGTCAGGTTCATCAGTTCCAGTGTCGAGCGGCCTTCGGTCAACGCCTGCATCATCTGCGCTTCCTTGCTCGCGCGCGCCTCGCCTTCGGCCAGGGTGCGTGCCGCATCCGCCTTGGGAATGATGATCACACCGTCATCGTCAGCCACCACCCAGTCGCCCTGTGCCACGAAGGCACCGTTGAAGTTGAACGGTTGCCCCACCGAAGGCGCACTGGCCTTGACCGTGCCTTTCACCGAAATACCGCGTGCAAACACTGGGAACTGGCGCTTTCTCAGGGCCGCGATATCGCGCACGCCGCCATCAATCACCAGCCCGACCACACCAGCCGCTTCAGCCGCCACGGTCAGCACTTCGCCCCAATAACCGGCGATGAAGCCACCCGTACCCACGACCAGCACGCTGCCACGGGGCACACGTTCCATCGCCAGGTGCAGGGCAAGGTTGTCACCCGGCGAGCATTCCAGGGGGTAAGCGGGGGCGCAGATGAAGGCGCCGTCCCAGATCGGGCGGATTGCACTGTCGACCGCGCAAGGCAGATGGGACGCTTCATACAGCGTCGAGCTGCCCAGCACCTTTGCCCGCGCATGAAAATCCAGGGGGAGGGGGAGCGTGGTCATCAGACTTTCCTCTGCAGGCTGTGGTAACCCAGTGCGGCCCGGGCTTCTTTAAGGGTTTTGCCTTGGCTGATCAGCGCACGAATGTCGGCTTCGACCGATTCGATTTGACGGGCACACGCGGCCACTTCAGCTGCACGAGCTCGGGGGACGACCACCACACCGTTGGCGTCGGCGACCACGATGTCACGGGCACAGACCCGGGCGGCACCGATGGACACCGGCTGGTTGACCGACTGAACCTGCACCCGATCTTTACCGGTGCGCATGAAACGACCTTTGCTGAAAATCGGGTAGTCATCGCCCAGCGCTTTGTTCACGTCACGGCAAACACCGTCGATGACCGTGGCTGCGATCTGCCGAGTACCGGCGTACTGGGTCATGATGTCGCCCCAGACGGTGCAATCGGTGCGGCCGCCGTTGTCGATGACCACCACGTCGCCGGGCGCAACGTCTTCAATGAAATCGCCAACGGTGCCGGGAGGTACGCTGGCCGAGACGTACTGCACGGTAAACGCCGGGCCGACGATAACCTTGCGGTAGTTGTCCAGTGGCGCCACACCGAGGCATTGACCGGGCAGGCCGAGTTTGTCCATTGCGTCAGATACGCCCGGGGTGTCGAGGCCTTCAAACAAGGCGACCAGTTCTTTGTCTTCGATATTCATCGGGCGTGCTCCACTTGGATAGCTTCGAATTGGCTGTCATGCATCACTTCGGCGACCGAGCGACCGCTGCGAACAGCCTCGACCATGCCGTCCTGGCGGTGGGCAATACGCTCGCCAAGGTCGAGAACTTTCTCGATATAGGCTGAGGGCACGAATACGGTGCCGCAGGTATCGGCGATGACATAGTCGTTCTCGCTGACGTCGACGCCGGCCACGTTGATGGTTACTGCGGCATCGATCTGGATCACCCGATTGCGGGCACTGATCATGGTCACGCCGCGGCCATAAACCGGGTAGGCAATTGACTCGCTGCCGTCGATGTCGCGGCTGAAACCGTCGATGACCGTGCCGCGTACTTTCTTGCTGGTCGCTGCGTTGGCGAGGATGTCGCCCCAGCAGGAGATGCCTTCGATTCCACCGGCGATCACCAGCACACGATCGTCGCTGTCGATCTGTTCCACCACGGGGGTAATCAGGTGCACAGTGGGGACGTTGTCGGATTTAGGAGCCAGCAGCACGGTGCTGGCGCGGCCGACAATCTTTGGGCAGTTCCACAACGGGCGCAGCCCAACGGTGGCACCCGGCAAGCCGAGGAAGTCGAGCGCATCGGAAACCGTGTTGGTGTCCAGCGCCGCCAAGCGATCCAGCAAACTCTTATTGATCATGGGAAGCCCCAGTGGTGACGGAGGCGTCCAGTGTCAGTGAGACACTTTGATAGGTATATTACTAATCACAGATGCCTTAGATACGTTAAACCTATGGATTAATCATGATCAATTTTCGACTGATTCGTCATCTCTGGTTGTTCCTGGCGGTGGCCGAAGAACAGAATTTCGGCCGTGCGGCCAAGCGTCTGGGCATGTCCCAGCCACCGCTGAGCGAGCAGATCCAGGTGCTGGAGCAGGCACTCAAGGTCAAGCTGTTTGATCGCTCGCGACGCGGCGCGAAGCTGACCCCGGTGGGAGCGGCGATTCTGCCGGCCGTGCGCAAGTTCGCTGATCAATTGGAGCGCCTTGAACTCGCCGTGGAGGAAGCGGTGGCGGGGCAGTCCGGTATGTTGACCATCGGCGCGATTTCTACGGCGATGTTTGATGTCTTGCCCGATTTGATCGAGCAATTGAAAAGTGATTACCCGCACCTCACGGTGTCTGTGCGGGAGATCGACAGCGTCGAAGCCATCCCGGCGCTGGAAGCCGGCGACATCGACCTGGCCTTCGCCCGGCTGGACGGTGATTTGGGACCCTCGATCAAATCACTGCCGCTGACTCAGGACCGTTTGGTCGTGGCGCTGCCCAGCGATCACTCCTTGGCTGGACGCACGCGAATCAGCCTGTCCAGCCTGGCCACTGAACCCTTGGTGATGTTTTCCCGAAAGGTCAGCCCGGTCTACTTCGACAATCTGATCGCGACCTGCCGTGCCAGCGGTTTTTCCCCGCGCGTACTGCATGAAGTGCGCTCGGTCGCCTCGCAAATTGCCTTTGTCAGCTGCGGCCAGGGCATCGCGTTGGTTCCGGCGTCGCTGAAAAAACTGGCGCCCGACAACGTGGTATTTCGAGCGCTGAGCCAGAAGCTCAATGTCGTGACCACAGCGGTGGCATGGAATGCTGATCGGCCCAATCCGCTGGTGGAGGAACTGGTCACCCGGCTCCAGTCCCGGGCGTGAACAGCAGTGATAGGTTTCGCGTATGAAAGCCTTCCCGTATCAGGAATTTACAGAAGGCTCGATTGCCCTTGTAATTGCGAGCCTGGCTGCCGGCAACCCTGGTTCGGCGCTACCTTTTTGTTCAAGGAGTCAACAACGTGTCTTCCCCAGAAACGTTCACTCATGTGCAACTCCCTCTGACGGTTGAGGGTGTCCAACTGAACGTGGCCGCCCTCCATCGGGACGGCGTCCTTGCGCCGATCGTGTTCCTGCATGGTTTTGGTTCGACCAAGGAGGACTATGCCGACATCGTGCAGCAGCCCGCATTTGCCGGTCACCCTTTCGTGGCGTACGACGCACCGGGTTGTGGTGAAAGTCAGTGCGATGACCTTTCCAGGATTTCCATTGCCTTTCTGCTGCAGACGGCATTGCAGGTGCTGGCGCATTTCGGCATTGAGCGCTTCCATCTGGTCGGCCATTCCATGGGCGGACTGACTGCATTGATACTGGCCCATCAGTTTCCGGACCGAGTGCTCAGCTTCGTTGATATCGAAGGCAATATCGCCCCGGAAGACTGTTTTCTCAGCCGGCAGATCGTTGACTATCCGAGTGACGATCCCGAGGCGTTTTTCACCGCCTTCATCGAACGTGCCCGGCACGCTCCGGCGTATGCCAGTGCACTGTATTCCGCGAGCTTGCGACACAAGGTGCGTACCGGTGCGGTGCGGGGGATTTTTCAGTCCATGGTCGATCTCTCCGATAACGCTGATCTGATGGGCAAATTCCTTGGATTGAAGTGCCCGCGAATGTTCATGTACGGCGAACAGAACGCGTCGTTGTCCTACTTGCCACACATTCAGGCTGAAGGTGTGCAGTTGGCACCTATTGCCGATTGCGGGCATTTCCCGATGTATTCCAACCCTGTCGCGATGTGGCAACAGATCGCCGATTTCCAGGCGAGCACAGCGCAATAACAAAAGAGGGCGCAGAACTTGTGGAATCGTCGCGCCTGACGCGGCCACAAGATGTTCGACGCTCAAATTTCTTCGTCAGGCCCCGGCAACGCTCGGTTTTGAATAGCTCTTGAGCCCTGTGCGCTCTTCGATTTCACCCGAGCCGCTGATGTACCCGTAGCGAGACAGATTGGGCATCAGTATCGCGGCGATGAACGTGATGGTCACTACTGCGGCGACATAGAAGAAGAAATATTCCTCGATCCCCTGCGAACGAAGCGATAACGCGACGTACTCGGCGGTGCCGCCGAATGCTGCATTGCCGACTGCATACGGAAAGCCCACGCCCAACGCGCGTACTGCTGGCGGGAACAGTTCGGCTTTTACGATCCCGGCAACCGGGGTGTAGAGCGACGCGATGGCTAACCCGCCAAACACCAACAGGAACGCCGTAAACGGATTGCTGACCGACTGCAGCAAATAGAGCAGGGGGATCACCAGCACCATGGCCAACCCGGAAAACATCAGCATGTGCGTCTTGATCCCGATGCGGTCGGCGAGCAAGCCAAACAGCGGCTGACAGAGCATGAAACCGATCAGCGCCGCCGTCATGATGAAGCTGACCGTTTCCGGGCTGAAACCGGCGGAGATCACCAGGAACTTCTGCATGTAGGTGGTGAAGGTATAAAAATACAGCGAACCGCCGATGGTGAACGCAACCACCAAGGCGACCGCACGTTTGTGCTTGAACATGCCGCGCAGCGAGCCAGCATCTTTGCGGTTCATGTCCTTCCTAGTGGCGGTTTCATGCATTGCACGGCGCAGATACACCACCACGATCGAGCTCAGCGCGCCGATGAAGAACGGAATCCTCCAGCCCCATTCGCGCAACTCTTCGCCGGTCAGGGTTTGCTGGAGAATGACCACGGTCATCAATGCCAGCAATTGGCCGGCGATGATGGTGAAGTACTGAAATGATCCATAGAAGCAGCGACGCCCCGGTGTGGCGATTTCGCTGATGTAGGTGGCACCGGTGCCGTATTCCGCGCCGACGGACAGGCCCTGAATCAGCCTGGCAACCACCAGCAGAATTGGCGCCGCTACCCCTATGGTTGCGTAGGTGGGCATGACGGCGATCAACAGTGAGCCAGCGCACATCATGAACACCGAGATAATCATCGAGACCTTGCGGCCGCGAGTATCGGCAATCCAGCCGAAAATCCAGCCGCCGAGCGGGCGCATGAAAAAGCCGACGGCGAAGACGCCGGCGGTTGCGAGCAACTGGCTGGTGGTATCGCCTTTGGGGAAAAACGAAGCGGCAAAGTAGATGGCGGTGTACGCGTAAATGAAAAAATCGTACCACTCCACCAGGTTGCCCGAGCAGGCACCCATGATGGCTCTGACGCGATTCAGACTTTTGATGTTTGCAGTGTGGTTTGTTGAGTCACTGGTTGATGCGGACATGTTGTTCACCCTTTTTTCAAGGCGAGACGATACGAGGCGCACGCTGATGCGTGTCCGACGTTGCTAGCTCGATGGGTTGATGTGCTTAACGCAGCGTGTGTGGCCTTTTGGTGACCAAGGCACATGAAGAGGGGGGATGTAGGCGAGAAGTCAGCTGTTCGCTGGCTGTGTGAGGAGGGGCGGTCAGGTAGCGAGAAAGGTAGTCAATCATGGCGTAAGCCCTCGAATCTTATTCTTGTAGTCAGTCGATCGCTCTTGGCGTCGACGTTGATTGCACGCTACCGCAGAGTGAGAAGGGTAATAAGCCGTCAGCCTGGCCTAACTGATATACCGAAATTCTATAGCTTGCCTTGCAGCCCCTGCGGGCTGAGGGATACAGCCGCCTCCATCGCCGCAAGGCGCCATGAGATGCGAATCCGATGGCATTCCAGGAAATGCCAATGCGTTTACACTCACTCTACTTTCGACGCATTTCGCGCCGAGACCGACTTTGACTGGCCTGGTAATGGATGTCGTTCAACTCAAAACCCTGATTCATGTGGCCGAGCTGGGCAGTCTCAGCAAGGCCTCCGACCGGCTGCACATCGCACAACCGGCACTTAGCCGGCAGATTCGATTGCTGGAAAAGGAGCTGGGCACCTACCTGTTTGATCGACATGGGCGAGGCATGGAAATTACCGATGCCGGCCGCGAAGTGCTGGCGCATGCCACCCGAATCATGGAAGAAATGGAGTCCATTCGAAGTTCTGTGTTGGGCGCAAAGACCTCTTTTCGGGGCACGGTCGTCATCGGTACAACGCCGACGGTGGCGGAAATTGTCACCGTTCCTCTGGTGCGCAAAATCAAAGAGGCGCATCCGAATCTCGCTGTCAGGTTTTCTTCAGCCTTTAGCGGCTATCTGCTGGATTGGGTTCAGCGTGGCGAATTGGAACTGGCGATTTCTTACGATCCCCAACCCCTGCATACGCTGCGTATCGTGCCGGTGATGATGGAGAATCTGCTGTTGGTCGGCCCCGCCAGCGCCAACCTGCGTCTTGATACGCCGGTGTCATTCGAGTCCTTGGCTGAGCAGCCGTTGGTATTGCCCAGCGCTCGACACAGCCTTCGTGTGATTCTGGATGATTGTGCGCGCGAAGTCGGGATCAAACTCAACACCAGTGTCGAAGCCGATTCTTTCGGCGCGATGATTGCCCTGGTCTGCAATGGCTTCGGTTTGACCGCTTTGCCTTTGGCATCGATTTACACGCAAATCGAATCTGGCGTGCTCAGCGCCGCACCCTTGGTCGACCCCATTCCGATGCGCAAACTGGTTCAGGTTTTCCCAGCCGACAGGCGTGTCAGTCCGGCCGCTAAATTTGTCGGGGATGCCTTTATCGAAATTGCTGCCGATCTGGTCAATCGCAAGATTTGGGCTGGGCACATGCTTTGAGCCAACGGCCAGTCGGTTAGCCGCGCCGTGCGGAGGCCGAGTACTGATAGAACGCTGGCTTAGCGACCGGACAAGCCATGCATGTTGCTCAGATACTCAAACAACTTGGCCGCCTCCGGCGCAAGTTGCGCCTGACTGCTCACGCCCACGAACAACGTTCGATCAGCCCAGTCGTCGGTCAAGTCGACAGCCACCAGGCGGGTTCCGAGCAATTCGGCACGCACGGATGACAACGGCAAAATTCCGATACCCAAGCCTGCTTCGATCATCCGACAGATGCCGTCGAAGCTGCTGACCTGGATCCGGACCTTGAGGATCTTACCTGCACTCACGGCGGCATCGGTGATTCTGCGAAGCAACGAACTGCCTTGGTTGAGCGCTACATAATCGAAGCCAAGCGTATCGGCAAAGGACACGCTGCGCTCATTGGCCAGTTCATGGCTGACGGGCACGAGTAGCACAAGCCGGTCATCACGATAGGGCAGTTTGTATAACCCTTCAGCCGGTACGTTATCGGCGAATATGCCGATGTCGGCACGCCCGTTTTCCACGGCTTGAATAATGGGTTCGCTGAGTGCCTCTTCCAGTCCGATCCGTACGTTCGGGTTGGCGCGCAGGAATGACGCGAGGTCATCCGGCAGAAACTGGACGACGGCGGAAGTGTTGGCGAACAACCGCACATGCCCGCGCACACCCACGGCGTAATCACTGGCGTCGCACGCCATGCGGTTCACGCCTTCCAGAATCGTTCTGGCATGTTCAACAATCCCTTGTCCCGCCGCGGTCAGTTCGAGTCCCCTTGGCAGGCGCACAAACAGCGGGCATTGGGTCGTTCGTTCCAGCTCGGCTAACCGTTTGCTGGCTGCCGAGACTGTCATGTTGGCCTTTTCGGCGGCACGGGTCAGGTTGCCGGATTCGGCCGCGAAGATCAGCAGGCGTAAGGACAGCAGATCGAAATGCAGGGGATTGATCATCAAAGGGATCCAAGGTTTTCCAATCTGGAAAGAGTAGTGGCGAAATATGAAATTTTCATCTGCCGAATTTGTGTCGATTATCCATGCCACAAGTACTCAACAAGAACGGGAAACGTCATGAGGTTACCTCTGCAAGGTGTCAAGGTCGTGGAGCTCGGTCAACTGATTGCCGGGCCATTTGCGGCGAAAATGCTCGGTGAGTTTGGCGCCGATGTGATCAAGATAGAACCTCCGGTCACTGGTGACCCATTGCGCAAATGGCGCTTGCTGCACGACGGTACTTCCGTCTGGTGGGCCGCACAATCGCGTAACAAACGCTCGCTGACCCTTGATTTACGCCAGAGTGAAGCCCAACAGGTCGTGCGCCAGTTGCTGGCCGATGCGGATGTGCTGATCGAGAATTTTCGCCCAGGCACCCTGGAAAGCTGGGGGCTCGGTTGGGACACTCTGCACGCTCTTAACCCAAAACTCATCATGCTCCGGGTGTCCGGTTACGGCCAGACCGGGCCTTACCGTGACCGTCCCGGTTTTGGCGTGATCGGTGAAGCCATGGGCGGCTTGCGGCATCTTTCCGGTGAGCCGGGGCGCACGCCAGTCAGGGTGGGTGTTTCCATTGGCGACTCGTTGTCGGCCTTGCACGGGGTGATCGGGATTCTGCTTGCCCTGCGTCATCGCGAGCAGAACGGTGGTGACGGCCAGCAGATCGATGTGGCGCTGTACGAGTCGGTGTTCAACATGATGGAAAGCCTGTTGCCCGAATACTCGGTGTTCAACGTCGTTCGTGAGCCCGCCGGCAGCAGTTTGCCGGGTATCGCGCCGACCAATGCCTATCGCTGCCGGGACGGCGGTTTTGCCTTGATCGCCGGCAATGGCGACAGCATCTATCAGCGTCTGATGGGGGTGATTGGTCGCCTTGATCTGGGGGCTGATCCCGAGCTTGCGCAAAACCATGGTCGAGTGTTGCAGGTTGAGCGCATCGATGCCGCGATCTCCGAATGGACCGCGCGGCTCACCCTCGACGAAGTCTTGTCGATCCTGACCGAAGCGCGCATCCCGGCCGGCAAGATTTACAACGCTGCCGACATTGCCCAGGACCCACATTACCGGGCACGCGACATGTTGATCGAGAGCCAGCTGGACGACGGCACGCCAGTGACGTTGCCCGGCATCGTCCCCAAGCTGGGTACGACCCCGGGCAACGTAACTCGTTCGGCGCCGATGCTAGGCCAGCATACCGCCGAGATTCTGGGTGAACTCGGCATCGACGCTGAACAACAAGCCGACTGGCGTCAGCGCGGCATCATTTGAACCGGAGAATGAACATGCAACGTCTTTTCTTGCAGGAAGTCGCCACGCGTGACGGCTTTCAGAATGAAGCGCGCTTTATCGAAACCGTCGACAAGATCGCGATGATCGATGCCCTCAGTGAGTGTGGTTTTGCCAAGATCGAGGTCACCTCGTTCACCTCGCCCAAGGCCATTACCGCGCTGCGGGACGCCGAGGCGGTAATGCAGGGCATCCGGCGTAATCCTGCGGTGGAATACACCGTGCTGGTGCCGAACGTGCGCGGTGCCGAACGTGCCTTGGCGTGCAACATCGATGAAGCCAACCTGGTGATGTCGGTCAGCGAACCGCACAACCGTTCCAACTTGCGCATGGGCCGCGAGCAATCATTTGCCCAGCTCAGGGAAGTGGTCAGCGTCATCGGCCAGGGACCGGTCGCAATCAATGTGTCGTTGTCGACGGTGTTCGGCTGCCCGATGCAGGGCGATGTCGCGGTGGGGGAGGTGTTGCATTGGGTCGAGCGATTTGCCGACCTGGGGGCTCGCGGGGTGACCTTGTGCGACACCACGGGCATGGCGTATCCGAGTCAGGTCGAGGCACTGTCCCGGGCAGTCCGTGAGCGTTTTCCGGCGCTGCAACTGACCCTGCATTTTCACAATACCCGTGGCATGGCCCTGGCCAATGCGCTGGCGGCCATTGAAGCCGGGGTCGATCGTTTCGATTCGTCCCTCGGCGGCCTGGGTGGTTGCCCTTATGCGCCAGGGGCCAGCGGCAATGTGTGCACCGAAGACCTGCTGCACATGCTGCAGCTAATGGGTTTCAACACCGGGGTTGATCTGGATCGGGTGCTGGCGGTCGCCGCGCAGTTGCCGGGCCTGATCGGTCACGAGATTCCCAGCCAGATTCTCAAGGCCGGTAAACGCCTGGACCTGCATCCGATACCCGCCCATGTCGCCAGCCTGGAAAAACAAGTGCCGTCGGCTCGAGCCCAGGAGTTGCAGCCATGATCGAGCATCTCGACCATTTGGTGCTGACCACCATCGACCCCGTGGCGGCCGAGGATTTTTACGTGCGTGTCATGGGCATGCAGGTGCAAACCTTCGCCGGTGGACGCAAGGCGTTTGCTTTCGGACAGCAGAAAATCAATCTGCACGTACGTGGCCATGAGTTTGATCCCAAGGCGCACTTGCCGGTGCCCGGAGCGCTGGACCTGTGTTTTATCGCCTCCATCCCCCTGGACCGGGTGATTGCTCACCTGGCCCGTGTCGACTGGCCAATCATTGAAGGCCCGGTATTGCGCACGGGTGCCACCGGGCCGATTCGTTCGGTGTATGTGCGTGATCCGGACCTGAACCTGATCGAGATTTCCGAACCCGTCCAGCCGGAGAGTGCAGCATGAAAGTAGTGTTTCTCGACAGCGACAGCCTGCCCGTGAGCATTGCTCGTCCGGCCTGGGTCACGGACTGGCAGGACCGCCCCGACACGACGCCAGACCAAGTGGTGGACGCCGCCCGGGATGCCGATGCGGTGATCACCAACAAGGTGCGCATTGGCCGGGCCGAACTTGAGCAATTGCCGAACCTGCGATTCATCTGTGTCGCGGCCACCGGTTACGACTGCATTGATCTGGCGGCTTGCCGTGATTTTGCCGTGACGGTGTGTAATGTCCCGGCGTACTCGGCGCAAAGCGTCGCCGAGTCGGTGATCGCATCAATCTTCGCCCTGCGTCGACAGTTGTTCGTCTATCAGGCGGCCGCGCTGCGGGACTGGCCGGACTCGCGACATTTTTGTGTGCATCGCTCACCCATTCACGATGTTCAGGGCAGCGTGCTGGGCATTGTCGGCCGTGGCGGTATCGGCTTGGCCACGGCGCGACTTGCAAGCGCCTTGGGCATGCAGTTGCTGTTTGCCGAACACCGAGGCGTGGTCCCGGTGCGCAAGGGCTACCAGGCCTTTGAAACGGTGTTGGCGCAAAGCGATGTGATTTCTCTGCATTGTCCGCTGACCGAGCAGACCCGACACCTGATCGGTGCTTCGGCACTGGCACAGATGAAACCCGGCGCCTTGCTGATCAATACCGCGCGCGGGCCGTTGGTGGATGAGGCTGCGGTGCTCGATGCACTGGACAGCGGCCGCCTCGGTGGCGCGGCCCTCGATGTGCTGTGCCAGGAGCCGCCTCCCGCCGACCACCCATTACTCAGCAGTCGCCACGCCAACCTGATCGTCACTCCTCACGTGGCCTGGGCCAGTCAGAGCAGCTTGCAACGGCTGGCCGACGGCATCCTGGGCAACCTGCTGGGCTACCACTCGGGGAATCTGATCAACCTCGTGTCGTGAATGCTTAACCCTCCAATAAGAAGGTCCACCCATGAAAACAATAACAATCACATCGCCCCGTCAGCTTGCCGCTTTGTGCATCGCAACCTTGCCCCACGGGCCATGCGCTCGGTGTCCCTGCGCAATTCCGATCTGACGCTGATCGAGATGTCCGAGGACATCCAGTAGTCATCATCCCCGAAACATTCTTTCCCAGGCGATCGGTCGTGCACCGGTGTGGCGATCGGTTGCCTGGGAAAACGCATCACGCCTGCGAGGAAGCCATCATGACAACAACAATTACACCCTCGATTGCCGAAAAAAAACCGAACCATTCACGACTGCGCCGAGTGTTGCGTCATCTGTATGTGCAGGTGATGCTGGCGATTGTGCTGGGCATTATCTTTGGTCATTTCTACCCCGGCCTCGGCGAAGAAATGAAGCCGCTGGGCGACACGTTCATCAAGCTGATCAAGATGCTGATCGCCCCGATCATCTTCTGCACCGTGGTCAGCGGCATTGCGAGCATGCAGAGTCTCAAGCGCATCGGTCGGGTCGGCTTCAAGTCGTTGTTGTACTTCGAAGTGCTGACAACGCTGGCGCTGGTGGTCGGTTTGATCGGGGTCAATCTGATGCAACCTGGCTCAGGCATGCATATCAACCCGGCGACACTCGACGTCCATGCCGTTGACAGCTACAGCAAGCTGGCCCACGAACAGAGTGTGGTGGGGTTCCTCACCCATATTGTGCCCAGTACCGTGTTTGGCGCCTTTGCCGAGGGCGATATTCTCCAGGTGCTGTTCATTTCCATCCTGTTTGCCTTCGCCTTGCAGATGCTCGGTGCCGCCGGCAAACCGTTGCTGAACCTGATCGACCTGGTGGCACAGGCGTTTTTCCGCATGGTCAAGATCGTGATGTATGTCTCGCCGCTGGGCGCTTTCGGTGGCATGGCCTTTACCATCGGCAAGTATGGAGTGGGTTCGTTGAGCGCCTATGGCAGCTTGCTGATTTGCTATTACGTGACCGCACTGTTTTTTGTATTCGTTATCCTCAATTTGGTCGCGCGTCTGGCCGGCTTCAGCCTGTGGCAATTTCTGAAATACATCCGCGATGAGTTGTTTCTGGTGCTGGGCACCTCGTCTTCGGAATCGGCATTGCCTCGGCTGATGGGCAAGCTTGAGCGTCTGGGCTGCGAGAAGTCAGTGGTGGGGCTGGTGGTGCCGTCGGGCTACTGCTTCAACCTTGATGGCAGCTGTATCAACATGACGGTGCTGGCCATTTTCATCGCCCAGGCGCTGGATATCCCCCTTGACCTCTGGCACCAGATCACCTTGTTGTTGATTCTGTTGCTGACCTCCAAGGGCGCGGCCAGTGTCACCGGCGGTGCATTCATTACCCTGGCGGCGACCCTGGGCAGCCTGGATGTCATTCCAGCGGCGGGGCTGGTGTTGGTACTTGGGGTCTACCGGTTTATTTCCGAAGGCGGGGCGTTGATCAACGTTATCGGCAACGGTGTTGCCACCTTGTTTATTGCCAAGTGGGAAGGGGCCCTGGACGAAGAGAAGTTGGCGGCTGAATTACACAGCGGTTGTGCCCGTGAACCAGAGACACAGCCCTGAACGAGTTGTCGCAAGACAGCCCCAAGACCGCCCGGTCCACGAAAGCCGAGCGGTTTTGGGTTTCTGAATCAACCAGGTTCTGAGGGCTGACATTTTCTTCGCCCAACCAGCGTAGAACGTGGGGCGGGTGGTGGTCATCAGTTCAACAGTCCTACTGAGGCGCCAAGTCGCCATACCAGTAGGCTGCGGTAACGCCACCATCCATAAGAAAGTCGCTACCGGTAATGAAGGTTCCTTCAGGCCCCATCAATAAAGCCGCGACAGCACCGACTTCATCGGGTGTACCGCCGCGGCCGGCGGCGCTGAGATTGATCATGCGGCGGTAACCTTCACCCCGCGGACCGTTCAATTCGTCTCTGGCCAGCGGAGTGAAGATGATGCCGGGGCTGATGGTATTGACCCGTGCTCCGCGCTTGCCCCAGCGCACGGCTTCGGCCATCACACGCAGGGAATTACCGCGTTTGGATAGCTGATACGCGTTCAATGGATCAGTCACCTTGTCGGCCTGAAGCATCGGCAGCGCCAGCAAGTCCTCGACGGGGGTGGTGGCCAGCGCTTTGTTCTGCTCCGGCGTCAGTGCGGGCAGGCGATGGCCCGATTGCGAGGCGATGACTATTCCTGAGCCACCCTCGGCGATCACGTTGCCGAACGCTTCCAGCACCAATGCCGTGCCATAAAGGTCCACTCGCAGGATAGTCGCTACCGGCGCCTGCGACGGTGAAACACCCGCAGCATGGATCACGCCGGTGACATCACCGATGGCGGTTGCCATTCGAACCAGCGCCTCGACCGATTCGCGCGAAGAAACATCGACGACGGCTGTGGTGACTTCGAAGCCGGCGTCGAGCAGCACTTTGGCGGCTGAATCGGCGTTCTCCTGGCGCAGGTCGGCCAGCACGACATGTTTACCCGCGCTGACACGGCGGGCAATCGCCTGACCAATCGAACCCGCTCCGATGACGACTGTGACGTTGCTGGTGTTTTTCATGAAGACCTCGAGTGAACTCGATCAAGATTCCTGGGCGTATTGTTCGTCGCTGACCTGTTCCATCCAGTCGACCACTTTGCCGTCCACTACTTCGGCAATGGCGATATGAGTCATTGCCGTGGTGGCGGTCGCGCCATGCCAGTGTCTGACATTAGGTGGAATCCACACGGTGTCACCCGGTTTGATTGAGCGAACCGGTTGCCCCAGCGCCTGCACCAGCCCGGATCCGGCCGTGACGATCAAGGTCTGGCCGAGCGGATGAGTGTGCCAGGCAGTGCGAGCCCCGGGTTCAAAGGTCACGGTGGCGCCGCTGACACGAGCCTCTTCTGTCCCCTTGAACGGCGCGTCGACACGAACAGTGCCCGTAAAGTAATCGGCTGGCCCCTTTGCAGATGGCTGCGATCCGTTCGGGTTAATGACGAGCATGTATTTTTCCCCCTTAAGGCAATTTGGCGCGAGATCTGAAATCTATCAGCTCCTCATTCATATGATTAGGCGCTAGAATCCGAAAATACTTATGTGAGACTCTCATCAATGCTTAGGGAAAACGCCAGTGATCTGCTTGCCTTCCTCGCTGTCGCGAAGGAGCGAAGCTTCACCAAAGCGGCTGCCAGACTCGGAGTCTCCCAATCAGCGCTGAGCCACACTATCCGTGGCCTGGAAGCGCGTCTCGGCCTGCGTTTGTTGACGCGTACCACGCGCAGCGTTTCGCCCACCGAGGCAGGCGAACGTCTGATGAGAAGGGTGGGGCCCCATTTCGAGGAAATCGAAATGGAGCTGGCTGGCTTGAGTGATCTGCGCGATACACCCGCTGGCAATATCCGTATCAACGCGATGGACCATGTGCTGGACCAGATCATTCGGCCCGTGCTGAAAGACTTCCTTCCCAAGTACCCGGACATCTCGGTGGAGGTCTGCTGCGACTACAGCTTCGTCGACATCGCCGCACAGGGCTTTGACGCCGGAGTCCGGTTGGGCGAGGACGTGGCGGACGGCATGATCGCCACGCGTATCGGACCGGATATGCGTATGTCGGTGGTGGGGTCTCCTGGCTACTTTGCCAACCGTGAATTACCCACGACGCCTCGGGCGCTCACGGATCACTTGTGCAATAACCTGCGATTGCCCACCAACGGCGGGCTGTATGCCTGGGAGTTCGCCAAAGACGGTGAAAGCCTCAAGGTTCGCGTGACAGGCCAAGTGACCTACAACGGTGTTTACCAGTTGTTGGAAGCGGCGCTGGACGGTTTCGGGTTGAGCTACATTCCCCATGACCTGGTCGTGCCTCACCTCGAAGCGGGGCGCCTGATTCAAGTGCTGGAAGACTGGTCGCCATGGTTTGCCGGGTTTCATCTCTACTACCCGAGTCGACGTCAGGCATCGCCGGCGTTTGCGTTGCTGGTGGAGGCGTTGCGTTACAAGCACTGATCCTTATCGACGTCCGGGGCGCCGCTTAGCCGCATTCGCAACATCACTTCACAGACTTGAACGCAGTAAATCCAGCAACAGCCTAAACGCTGGTTTGGGCTGTCTTCGGCTCGGGTAATAGAGGTGATACCCGGTGACCGTAGGGCACCATTCATCCAATACGCGGACCAGGCGGCCTTCCCGGATGTGCTGTTCAACGATGTCTTCGGGGAGATGAGCAAGTCCGACGCCCGCTAGCGCAAAGTCCAGCATCAGCGGCACCGTGTTGCAAACCATGTGGCCCTCCGCTCGAACCCTTATCTCCCGACCGTCCTTTGCAAACGGCCAGGACCAGAGCCCACCTGATGTCGGCAGTCGCAAGTTGATTCCGATATGGGCTGTCAGGTCATGAGGGGTGACGGGTTTGGTCCTGCGCTCGAAGTAGGAGGGCGATCCGACCACTGCCTGCCGAAAGTCAGGACCGATACGAACCCCGATCATGTCCTTGGCCACTTGCTCGCCTAAACGAACCCCGGCGTCGTACCGCTGCTCGACGATATCGACCAACCCATAGTCATTGTTGATTTCGATCCGGACCTCTGGGTAATCCAGCATGAGCCTGCTGACCGCTGGCGTCAGGATCGTTGCAGAAGCGTGCTCTACCGAGGTGATCCGCAGGGTGCCTGCTGGTTTTCCGCTGAGCTCGGACAGATCCGCCAGCCCGGCTTCGATGCCTTCAAAGTGGGGGCCGATGGAGCCAATCAAGCGCTCTCCAGCCTCTGTCGGTGAAACGCTGCGGGTACTGCGAGTCAGCAACTGCACACCCAATTGCTCTTCGAGACGTCTGAGCGTTCGGCTCAACGCCGGTTGTGACGTGCCCAATTGAGCCGCTGCCTTGGTAAAGCTGCGCTCACGAGCGACCGTCAGGAAAGCAACCAGGTCGTTAACACTGTCGCGCATGATTGATATCCAACTGATATAGGTCCATTCCTACCATACCATCTAATCATTTGTAGGGTGCGCTGCTAGATTGGCTCCACATTCAGTGCGGCTCCAGCTCATGAACCCATCCATGACTTCTACGGACAAACAGCCTTGGTAATCATGCTTGGAGACCGAAAGTGCGTGCTCATTCAGGAGTTTTTATGGACAGCGGCAAGCCGGTAACAGGTTCTGGTTTTTTCACCTCTCTTGGCCGTCGCGAGTTTGTGACCAGAGCCGCGCTTACGGGTGCCGCCCTGGCAGTTGGAGCTTCGGCATGGGCAGGATCATCGGTCCCGCCCGCCACTGTTGAGAACTCGCAAAACCCTTCCGGAGGAACTGGAACAATGAGCAAACGTCATCTAGGCAATTTAGAGGTGTCGGCCATCGGCGCCGGTTGTATGAGCATCAGCGCCAACTACGGTCCACCTGCTGATATTGATCAAGGCATCCACACCCTTCAAACGGCGTTCGACAAAGGCGTCACCTTCTTCGACACCGCGGAAGTGTATGGCCCCTACACCAACGAAGAGTTGGTCGGCAAAGCCCTCAAGCCCTTTCGCGATCAAGTGAAGATCGCCAGCAAGTTCGGTTTCGCCATCGACGGCACTATCGGCTTGGACAGCCGCCCGGAGCACATCAAAAAGGTGGTCGAGGAATCGCTCAAGCGATTGCAGACGGATCGTATCGATCTCTATTACCAGCATCGTGTCGATCCCAATGTGCCTATTGAAGAAGTAGCCGGCGCTATCAAGGACTTGATTGCTGAAGGCAAGATTCTGCATTTCGGTTTGTCTGAAGCCAGTGCCAAAACCATCCGTCGCGCTCATGCGGTGCAGCCTGTGTCTGCCATCCAGACGGAATACTCATTCTTCCATCGGGACCCGGAACGCAACGGGGTACTCGCGGCCTGTGAAGCGTTGGGCATCGGTTTCGTCCCATGGGCGCCGCTGGGTGAAGGCTATCTGACCGGAAAAATGGACGCTAACACCCGGTTCGATCCAAAGACTGATTTCCGAGGAGCATTCCCGCGCATGTTCCCTGAAAACATGACGGCGAACATGCCGGTCGTGGATATCCTGAGAAAGGTGGCCACGGCAAAAGGCGGGACACCCGCACAAGTTGCAATTGCCTGGTTACTCGCGCAGAAGTCCTGGATCGTGCCAATCCCCGGCACACGCAGAGTCGACCACCTCACCGAAAACCTTGGTGCGCTGAACATTCAGCTGACAAGCGACGATCTGTTGGCCATGGAGCAGCAGTTCTCCAAATTGACCGTGCATGGCGAGCGCATGTCTGAAATGCACATGCAGCAGATCGACCGCAGCTGACTGGCGGGCACTTATCTTGAAGAACCGCCTATTGGCTTCAACACTGGGAGGCTCAGGGCTGAGCCTATAGCCGGTTGAAACCCACCGCACCGACTTGAGCGATTATCCACTCACGACTGTGCGCAAGCACACTGGCTGCAACTGCGGTCGGGAAGTGAATGAATCCGTGTGGCGAAGACGGCAACACATGCCTCTCGACGGGCGCCGACTTCACCCACCGATCGGCTAATTCCAGTGTGTCGTCTCGCAGGGGATCCAGCTCACCGGCAAACATCAGTGCCGGCGGGAAATCGGTAAAGTCGCCGTATAGCGGTGACAACGGTGGCTGGCGGCGTTGCTCGTCACTCAAGCCCGGCGTCAGCATGCGAAATGCTTCGACCATGCCAGGGCCGTCCAACAGCAGTGTTTCAGGGGGCGCGGCGCGGACGCTCGGCGTTCCGGTCAAATCGTAGACGCCGTAATACAACAGCGCACCGTTCACACGTTGCAGCAAGCCTGGCCATTGCTTCAGCGCCAGCAACGTCGCCACCGCAAGGTGAGCCCCTGCCGATTCACCCACGACGATAACGGGCAGACCGGCAAACTCCCTGGAGTCATCATTGAGCACCCAGCGAGCGGCGCTAAGGCAGTCTTCCATCAGGCCTTCAACCGGAGTCGATACGGCAAGCCGGTAATCGACCGAGACGACCGTAACGTTGCAGGTATTCACCATGGCAACGTTGAAGTCGTCATTCATCTGCGCGTTGCCGATTACCCATCCGCCGCCATGGAAATCAAGCACCACGCCCTTGGCCTT
The DNA here is from genome assembly GCF_030209165.1 of Pseudomonas sp. fls2-241-R2A-110. NCBI lineage: Bacteria > Pseudomonadati > Pseudomonadota > Gammaproteobacteria > Pseudomonadales > Pseudomonadaceae > Pseudomonas > Pseudomonas sp. fls2-241-R2A-110. The sequence continues at coordinate 42,744 of NZ_JARVSN010000025.1, forward strand.
GCCTTTCGGCCTGATGATTCGTACGGGCACTGGAACGCCGCCGACACCAATCACCTTTCTTTCAGCTTTGAGCCCGTGCTTGAGCAATTTACCCGCACTGCCGATTTGACTGACGCTCAGCAGCGCCTGGATCACACGGGGCGTGATGCGATTGCGGATTCGAAAGCGCGGCATCAAGGCGAGTTTCTTGTTGAAACTGCGCACTTGCTCCCACTCCTGCTCGGTGGCAGGCCAGGGCGCTTCAGGACCTGCTTCGAAAGTCGTCATCAGCGATTCTTGAACAAGATGGAAAAATTCAACGCTGCGGCTACACACAACCACGCCAGGTAAGGAAACAGGATCAAGCCCGTGATCACATCAAGCTGCAATGCCATCACCACCATTGCCGCGACCACCAGCCAAAGCACCGTCAGGATCACCATGCCGGCGAGAACGTGGTGCGCGCCGAAGAACACCGGTGTCCACAGCGTGTTCAGCGCGATCTGCGCGGCCCATAACGCCAGCACCACTTGGCTTCCCGGTATCAGGGTCAACCGATATCCAGCCCAGGCAAGCAACAGATAGATCACAGTCCAGGCGACCGGAAACATCCAGTTGGGTGGTGTGAAGCTCGGTTTGGCGAGCGATTCGTACCATGGGCCCGGTTTGAACAGGAAACCGGTGCTTGCCGCCGCAGCGCAGGCCAGAAGTAAGATAAAAAAGGTCATCGCTTGTCCTTGGCTGATGTCAGCTGTCTGGGGTTACAAAGCCGAGTTGGCAGTATTAAGAAGGACGCTTGGGAACGCGAAAAGTTTGGTTGATGAATGAGACTCCTGCTTGATATTTGCCTCGGACATCGCCTTCGTCGTTACTGCCGTCTTCATTACCCTGGCTTGGCGCTGACTTACACAGAGTCGGGGGCGCGAGGACCGTTTATCGAGCTGAGATGAGTAAAGCAAGCCTGATCAGCCAATGCCTGTTCTGGACGGTGATGCATCAGCGTACCGATCTACCCGGCTGAACTAGGAACGGATCAGCGTCGTCCCGTCCGGGTGCTCACATCCACCCACACGGCCAACACCAGAATGCTGCCTTTGACGATCATCTGCCAGTAACTGTCGACGTCGAGCATCGACATACCGTTGTCCAGGCTGGTGATGACCAGTGCGCCGAGGAGGGCGCCGTAGACAGTACCGGAGCCGCCGCGCATGGAGGTGCCGCCGATGAAGCAGGCGGCGATGGCGTCGAGTTCTCCCATGCTGCCGGCCGAGGGCGAACCGGCTGCCAGGCGCGCGGTGTTGACCACCCCGGCGAGGGCGCACATCACGCCCATGATCCCGAAAATCCATAGCTTCACGGCCTGCACATTGATACCGGACAGGCGCGTGGCTTCCATGTTGCTGCCCACGGAATAGACGCGTCGACCGAAGACGGTCTGACTGGTCACGTAGCTGAACCCGCCCAGCAGAACCAGCAGAAGCAGGACCGGCACAGGGATGCCGTCATAGCTGTTAAGGGTCTGGACGAAGCCGGCCAACACCGCGCCGATCAACAGCACGCGTAATACGTCACGCACCAGCGAATGTGCCGCCAGACCGTGAAGGGCGCGATTGCGCCGTTGCTTCCAGGTCAGGAACAACGTCAGTGCGAACAGCAGAACGCCCAGGCCCGTGCCGATCGTGTGTGGCAAATAACCCTGGCCAATGTAGACAAGCTCCGGCGACACCGGGGCGATGGTCGTGCCGCCGGTAATCCCCAGCAAAATGCCCCGGAAAGCCAGCATGCCCCCCAGCCCCACAATGAAAGAAGGGATGCGCAAGTAGGCGGCCATGTAGCCGTTGGCGAGGCCGATCAGCAGTCCGCACAAGGCGACCAGGCTCAGGTTCGCCAGCAGCGGTATGTGGTAGATCACGTCGAGAATAGCCGCGACGCCACCGAGCAGGCCCAGCAATGAGCCGACCGACAAATCGATCTCGCCGCTGATGATGACCAGAACCATACCGCAGGCAAGAATCCCGGTAATGGACATCTGGCGCAGCAGATTGGAGAGGTTGCGCGGTGTGAGAAATCCGCCCTCGGTCTGCCAGCTGAAGAACAGCCAAATAAACGCCACGGCAAACACCAGCGCGAGCATCTTGTAGCGAGTGAAGAGCTGTTTGACCTGATTCATTTACGCGGACTTCCGATCATTATTATTGTGACAATCAGGCTGACTGAGTGCGGCGGCGAGCACCTGTTCCTGAGTGAGCTGATGGTTGATGAAGTCGCCACGCAACTGGCCTTCGCCGATCACCAGCACGCGGTCGGAAACGCCGAGCACTTCGGCCAGTTCCGAAGACACCATGATGATCGACACGCCTTCGGCCGCCAGCGCCCCCATCAACTTGTAGATCTCGTACTTGGCGCCGACATCCACACCTCGGGTGGGCTCGTCGAGAATCAGGACCCGGGGTTTGGTCAGCAGCATCTTCGCCAATACTGCTTTTTGTTGATTGCCGCCGGACAGACTGGTGATCGGCAGGAACGGGCTCGCGGTCTTGAGGTGCAGGCGCGAGATTTCTCGATCGATGCTGCCCAGTTCGGCTTCGGCATCGATGCGGGTCAGTTTCGAGTAACTGTCCAGCACGGCCAGGGTGATGTTCTGGCCGACTCCCAGGTCTGGAATGATGCCCTGGCGTTTGCGGTCCTCGGGCACCAGGCACAGGCCGGCACGAATTGATTTGAGCGGCGTGCGGGTGTCGATGAGTTGGCCGTCGAGCCAGACTTCGCCTTCGTGGCGACCGGGGTAGGCGCCGAACAGCGCTGTCACCAGTTCGGTGCGGCCTGCACCGACCAGCCCGGCGATGCCGAGGATTTCCCCGCGTTTGAGCACGAATGAAATATCGTCGACCCGTTTGCGTTTCGGGCTGTCGACGTCATAGCAGGTAATGTGGCGGGCCTCGAAAATCACCTCGCCAATGTCGTGTGGCTCGGTGGGGTAGAGGTTGCTCATTTCCCGTCCGACCATCTGGGTGATGATCTGTGGAATGTCCATGTCCGCCATGGCGGTCGTGGCGATGTGTTTGCCGTCACGGATCACCGAAATGGTGTCGCACACGGCAGCGACTTCATCGAGCTTGTGGGAGATGTAGACGCAGGCGACACCTTTGGCTTTAAGGTCGCGAATGATGTCCAGCAACACCTCGATTTCCGAGCGGGTCAGGGCCGATGATGGTTCGTCGAGGATCAGCAGGCGTGCTTGCTTGTTCAGCGCCTTGGCGATTTCCACCAGTTGCTGATAGCCGCCGCCGTACTGCGAAACCGGCAGCGATACATTCATGTCCGGCACTTTCAGTTCACGCATCAGGGCTTCGGCACGGTGGATCATCGCCGGGTAATTCATGCGTCCACCGCGCAGCGTCAGCTCATGGCCCATGAATATGTTTTCGGCCACCGACAGGTCGGGCACCAGCGTCAGTTCCTGGTGAATAATGACGATACCGGCGGCTTCCGTTTCGCTGATCGATTGCGCCTTGAGTGGTTGACCGTCCCAGAGGATTTCGCCGTCCCAGGTGCCATGGGGGTACACCGCGGAAAGGATTTTCATCAGCGTGGACTTGCCGGCGCCGTTCTCGCCGCACAGCCCGACGCACTCGCCCGACCTGACTTTGATGTCGATGCCATTGAGCGCTTTGACACCGCCAAATGTTTTGACGATACCGTTCATTTGCAGCAGATAGTCGGACATGTTCAAGACTCACAGGCGGCAGGTACGGGGCTTCTACTGCAGGAGCGAGAGGGCGCCCCTATCGCTCCTGCAGTAGGCCGTTAAGACTTTACGTGCCGTTGATCACTGTCCGGCAATCTGCGCCTTGGTATAAAACCCGTCCTGTTCCAGCAGGTCGATGTTGTCCTTGGTCAATGGAGTCGGAGTGAGCAAGATGGTGTCGACTTTTTTGCTGCCGTTGTCGTACTGCGAGCTGTAGGCGGGTTTCTCGTTACGCGCCAGTTGCACCGAGAGCTTGGCGGCTTCGGAGGCGATGAGTTTCAGCGGCTTGTACACGGTCATGGTTTGAGTGCCGGCGATTACCCGCTTGACCGCTGCGAGGTCCGCGTCCTGCCCCGAAATCGGCACCTTGCCGGCCAGTTGCTGAGCGGCCAGTGCCTGGATGGCGCCGCCTGCCGTGGCGTCGTTGGAGGCGACGATGCCGTCGATTTTGTTGGCGTTGCGGGTCAAGGCGTTTTCAACAATGCTCAGCGCTTCGGTCGGGTTCCATTCCTTCACCCACTGTTGACCGACGATCTTGATATCACCCTTGTCGATGGCCGGCTGCAGCACTTTCATCTGACCTTCGCGCAGGACTTTGGCGTTGTTGTCGGTGGGCGCACCGCCGAGCAGAAAGTAATTGCCCTTGGGGGCTGCGTGCAGCACGCCGCTGGCCTGCATCTCGCCGACTTTTTCGTTATCGAAGGAAATGTAGGCGTCGATATCGGCGTTGAGAATCAGACGATCATAGGACACGACCTTGATTCCGGCCTTCTTCGCTTCTGCCACTGCGTTGGTCAGTACTGTCGCGTTGAACGGCACGATGACGATCACATCGACGCCACGGGAAATGAGGTTTTCGATTTGCGAAATCTGTTTTTGCTCGTTGGCATCGGCCGACTGTACGAAGACTTTGGCATCCATTTTCTCCGCCGCCGCCACGAAATAATCGCGGTCACGTGACCAGCGCTCCAGACGCAGGTCATCAATGGAGAAACCGATTTTCGGGTGGGCCGAATCGGCCATTACCGGCAGTGACAGCAGAGCCAGGGCGCCAGCCAATAGCGCGCGTTTTACTTTCTTCATGGTGGTGCGTCCTTTTATTGTTGTTTGAAAGACACTGCCTGACGATGAGTATCGGGCTGGTAGAACTCTAGAGAATCGGCAGACGCTGCGGACACAGATTTGTCGTGCAAATGTCACAGCGTGATTGCGCCTGCGGACTTCGTTGGCGATCAGCGATAGATAAACCGGTTGACGACGTTTTCGAGCATCTCCTGCCTGCCGCTGACAGCCTGAGGATTGAGTTCGTTGGCGAATGCGTGTTCGGCCAATGACTGGAGGTTGAACTCACCCGTCAGCACTGCCTGCCCAAACGGCTGCTGCCAGCCGGCGTAGCGTTGATCCTTGAACTGCTGAAGCTGATCGTTCTGTACCATGGCGGCTGCCCGCTCCAGGGACAGGGCGAGGACGTCCATTGCGCCAACGTGGCCATGGAACAGATCCATCTCATTGAGGCTCTGACGGCGAACCTTGGAGTCGAAGTTGAATCCGCCATTCTTGAACCCGCCGGCCTTGAGAATTTCGTAGGTGGCCAGGGTCATTTCTTCGACGCTGTTGGGGAACTGATCGGTGTCCCAGCCGTTTTGCGGATCACCGCGATTGGCGTCGATGCTGCCGAAAATCCCCAGCGAGACGGCCGTTGCGATCTCGTGATGAAAGCTATGACCGGCCAGGGTCGCGTGGTTGGCCTCGATATTGACTTTGATTTCCTTCTCCAGACCAAACTGTTGGAGAAAGCCGAACACGGTGGCGCTGTCGTAATCGTATTGGTGCTTGGTCGGCTCCTGCGGTTTGGGCTCGATCAGCAGGTCGCCTTTGAAACTGATCTTGTGCTTGTGCTCGACCACCATGCGCATGAAGCGGCCCAGTTGTTCGCGCTCTTGTTTCAAGTCGGTGTTGAGCAGGGTTTCGTAGCCTTCGCGACCGCCCCACAACACGTAGTTGGACCCTTTCAGGCGTTGGGTCGCGTTCATGGCGCTGAACACTTGTGCGGCGGCGTAGGCGAACACTTCGGGGTCTGGATTGCTCGCGGCGCCTGCGGCAAAGCGTGGATTACTGAAGCAGTTGGCGGTGCCCCACAGCAGCTTGATCCCGCTTTCTTCCTGATGTCGCTCCAGGTGATCAATCATTTGCGCGAAGTGGTTGCGGTACTCCTTCAGCGAATGGCCTTCAGGGGCGACATCGGTGTCGTGGAAGCAGTAATAGTCGATACCCAATTTGGAGAAGAACTCGAACGCGGCTGCCGCCTTGCCGATGGCCAGCTCCATGGGGTCGCCAGCGCGATGCCACGGGCGCTTGAACGTCCCTGCACCAAACACATCGGAACCCGGCCAGACGAAGGTGTGCCAATAACAGGCGGCCATGCGCAGGTGTTCGCGCATGGGTTTGCCGAGGATGATTTTGTCGGCGTCGTAGTGGCGGAAGGCGAGGGGGGAATCGCTGGCAGGACCTTCATAGCGAATGTGGTCGACATCGGGGAAGTACAGCATTGGCAATGTCCTTTTTGTTTTTGGCGGTGTCTGGATACTAACAACGGCTCCGTGCCTGCTGATTATGAAAATCACCAACACAGGGTGCGATTTTGCGTATTGAGATTTGTCGTCCGCGCGCCTAGTCTGCGTCAATCGCCTCCGTGACAAGGGGCTTCGGAACAAGCCTGAAAACAATGAAAACCGTACCGCCTGTTCATCGCATCGCACTGTTGTTCAACGGCAGCAAGATCTATGACCGCGGCATCATCAGCGGCATCGGCAACTACCTGAGCAGCACCCGCGCGTCCTGGGACCTGTTCCTGGAAGAGGATTTTCTCTGTCGGTTAAAAGGGATCGAGCGCTGGCAAGGCGATGGGATCATTGCCGATTTCGACGACCCACTGATTGGCGAGGCGTTGGCCGACATCAAGTTGCCCGTGGTGGCGGTGGGGGGGTCTTATCAGGATGAGGAGGCGTATCCGAAAGGGATTCCGTATGTCGCGACCGATAATAACGCGCTGATCACGCTGGCTTACGAGCACTTGATCGAGGCGGGGCTGCAACGTTTTGCCTGCTTTAGCCTGCCCGAAGCGCAGGCTAATCGTTGGGCTCAGGAACGTGAAAAATCCTTTCGACGACTGATGCAACGTGACGGCTTGCATGCCGAGGTCTATCGCGGCATGGGCACCAGCGCACCGCTCTGGGACAGTGCGGTCGAACAACTGATTGCCTGGCTGCAAAAACTGCCCAAACCCATTGGCATCATCGCCGTCAGTGACGCCCGCGCCCGGCAGTTGTTGCAAGCCTGCCTGACCGCCGGAATTGCCGTGCCGGAGCAGGTGGCGTTGATAGGCATCGACAACGACCCCCTGACACGCAGCCTGACCCGAGTCCCCTTAAGCTCGGTCATCCAGGGCACCGAAACCATGGGCCGCACCGCCGCGCAACTGCTTCACCAGATGCTGCACGGCATGCCGTCCACGGGCACGCACATTCTGATCCCCCCTGATGCGATCAACGTGCAGGTGTCGAGTTTGCACCAGCCGTTGGGCAATCCCTACGTCATGCAAGCGCTGCTGTTTATCCGCCAATATGCCTGCCAGGGCATCAAGACAGCGCAGGTGGCGGCTTATGTCGGGGTGTCGCGCTCATCGCTGGAGTCGCACTTTCGCACTGTGCGAGGCTGCAGCGTGCACGACGAGATTTTGCGTTTCAAACTGGCGGCCGCCACCAGCGGGCTGGAAAATACCGACACAGCGATCGCGGACATTGCCCGGGTTTGCGGCTTCAAATCCGCACAGTATCTACACACGGTGTTCCGTCGCGAGTTTGGATGTACGCCCCGTGAATACCAGCAGGGCGTTCGATAGCCACGCGGATTACGATTGCACCCAGCGGCGCGCCGTCCCACGTTCACTCAGGCAACCCGGCCAACCGCAGCCCATCGGCGAAGCGCATGAAATCCTCGGGCCTTTGGATGGGCAGCCAGTCTTTCAGGTTGGAGAGGCACATCGAGGGATCCAGCTCACGCAGACGCTGCATCGCCAAACTCGCTTTATCCATTCGCCCGCTGAGGGCATGACTGGCCGCCAGCAAGGCCACCGGGGCCAGGAAACTGGGCAGGTTGCCCAACGCTTTTTCTGCCCATTGCGTCGTGGAATCGAAACGCCCGGCGAAGAAATGCGCGAACGCCATGCCGACCTGCATCCTGAACATTTCCGGATCCAGCGGACTCAAGCGAACGGCATGGGTCAGATGCTCGATGGCGGCGTCCGTTTCCCCGCGCAGTGCGCGCAGGATGCCGCCCAGGAACCAGGCAGGGGCGAGGTTGGGATTGAGCAGGCGCGCCCTGTCGAGCAAGGCAATGCCGCCGTCAACCTCGCCGGCGAGATGACTCAATGCATGTCCGCCTCGCGTCAACGCGACCGCATCATCCCGGCCAAGCGACACCGCCAGACGCGCAAGCCGCACGCCCTCGGCGATCTCTAGCGTTCTATCAGCCATCCAACCGTTGAGCTTGCGCCAAAAATAGCACCAGGCAGCCATGCCATAGGCCGATGCAAATTCCGGATCGAGCTCAATGGACTTGTAGAACAACGGCAGCGCCTGGTCGAGGGCTTCCCGGGTGCCGTTGTGCAGTTTTGCCATCGCGCGCAGATAGTAGTCGTAGGCGTCCAGGCTGTCCGTCGGTTTGCGTTTGGCGCGTTCGATTTCTGCCCGTTCGAGTTGCGGCGCAATGGCGCCGACGACGCTTTGGGTGATTTGATCTTGCAGCTCGAAGATATCGTTGAGCGCGCCTTCGAAACGCTCCGCCCAGATATGCGTCCCGCTCGTTGCGTCGATCAACTGCCCGGTGATGCGTACCTTGTTCCCGCACTTGCGCACGCTGCCTTCGAGCACGTAGCGAACGCCCAGCTCCTGGCTGATGCCCTTGGGGTCCACCGTGCGGCCCTTGTAGGTGAAGCTCGAATTGCGCGCGATGACGAACAGCCAGCGGATACGCGACAGGGCCGCGATGATGTCTTCCACGATGCCGTCAGCGAAATATTCCTGTTCCGGATCGCCGCTCAAATTCTGGAAGGGCAAGACGGTAATCGAAGGTTTGTCCGGGAGGACGAGCGAGGAGGGCATCTCATTCGGGGTCGTGGACGCGCGTTCGTCGATGTCAGGCCGGTCAGGCTGTTGCGTTTCGCCGTTCTCGTCGACCTTGATCTGGCCGACGAAGCGGTAGCCCTTGCGGGCGACGGTGCGCACCAGGCGCTGTTCCTCGCCGGTATCGCCGATGGCCTTGCGCACCGCATTAATGTGGCTGGTGATTGTCGATTCCGAGACGATCCGGCCGTTCCACACGGCCTTGAGCAGCTCGTCTTTGCTGATGACGCGATCGGGGTTGTTGACGAACAACAGCAATAGATCGAACACCTGCGGCCCGACGGCCACGACTTGCCCGCGCAAGGTGAGTTCCCGGCGCTTTTGATCGAGCACGTAGTCTTCAAACGCGAATGGCAAAGTGAGTTTCCCCTGACGACGCGCCCTCAACTCCGTGTCCCGGGCGGCTGGCGATTAGTATTTGAAATTGATGATACGGCAGCGCTGATCACGCCGCACCGTCCACAGCAGTGACGACGCCGTTCCGTGGCCTCTTTGGACGTAAAACCAAGCATTCGTGGAGGGAAAACCACAGCAGGTCCAAGGACTTCGTTCATGCGCGCAGGCAATCTTGCTCTACACCGACGCAATGGTTGCAGTCGACACGTGGAGAAAGCCCATGAAGATCGTCGTTATCGGAGGCTCCGGCCTCATTGGATCGAAACTTGTGAAGAACCTCCGCGAGCGCGGCCATGACGTGCTCGCGGCCAGCCCCAGCACAGGCGTAAACAGCATCACCCGCGAGGGCTTGGCCCAGGCGATGGATGGTGCTGACATCGTCGTCGACGTAGCGAACGCGCCGTCGTGGGAGGATCAGGCCGTCCTCGAGTTTTTCGAAACGTCGAGCCGCAACCTGCTGGCCGCCGAAGCGGCTGCCGGGGTTCGCCATCACGTTGCCCTGTCGATTGTCGGGAGCGAACGGCTTCCCGAGAACGGCTATTTCCGGGCCAAGGTCGCGCAGGAAAACCTGATCAAGGCATCCGGCATTCCTTACTCCATCTTGCGTGCCACGCAGTTCTTCGAATTTGTCGGCGGCATTGCCCAATCGTTCACCGTCGGCGACGAGCTGTGCGTTTCGCCAGCGCTGATCCAGCCGTTGGCGTCCGACGATGTGGTGGCGGCGCTCGCCGACATCGTGCTGGCAGCGCCGATCAATGGCACGGTCGAAGTCGCGGGGCCGGAGGCCATGCCGCTCGACGAACTGGTCAGGCGCTTTCTGCGGGCCACTCAGGATACCCGCCAGGTCGTACCGGATGTACACGCGCGTTACTACGGCGCCGTGCTTGACGATCAATCGCTGACACCCGGCAAGAACCCACGCCTGGGCGCGATCCGTTTCGAAAACTGGCTCAGCCAGTCAATGGCCGAAGCGGGCCGCTGAGGCTTGCAGGAACAACTCAGGAAGACGCCGCCCCGGTCATGGGGCGCGCCGTCAAAACACCCACCCACGAAGGAGTATTACCATGGTTACCCGACTTCTCTTGGCCGCTGCTTTCGCAACACTGTCGATCAGCGCCGCGTCGGCCGCCGAGCCGCCTCCCGGCAAAGTGACCGTCGTGTTTGACCGTCCCATTCCCAACATCCCTGGCAAGAGCATGAAGGGTGTGGTCGTCGAATATGGGCCGGGCGCCGCGTCGCCGTCCCACACCCATCCGAAAACGGCCTTCATCTACGCAACGGTCCTGGAGGGCGAGTTTCGCATCAAAGTCAAAGGCCAGCCGGAAAAGATCTACCACGTCGGCGAAAACTTCGTGGAGGAGCCGGGCTCCGTGCACGAAGTCAGCGCCAACGCCAGCGACACCGAGCCTGCACGTCTGTTGGCCGTGTTCGTCCTCGACACCGGCGAAAAGACGCTCGTCACACCTATCAAAAAGTGAGCGCGATCTACGCGCTCAATGAAGTGACCTGAAGAACTTAAATGCGGCTGAGTTGTGACTATATTCATGCAGAGTCACGAGTTGTCAGTTTTCGATAGGGTGGGTAAGCTGCTCTCATGAATCAGCCTTCAATATCCTTATCCTCGCCGAGCACTCGTGGCCCTGCCGAGCACGACATTCGAGACCAGATTGTCGCGGCTGCCAACGAGCACTTCAGTCAGTATGGCTATGGTAAAACCACGGTTTCCGACCTGGCCAAGGCCATCGGTTTTTCCAAAGCGTACATCTATAAGTTTTTTGATTCCAAGCAGGCGATTGGCGAAGCCATCTGCTCAAACTGTTTGGGGCAAATCGTTGCAGCCGTTGAACAGGCTGTTAACGCAGAAACTATTTCACCGACCGAGCGTTTCCGCAGACTGGTAAAAACCGTGATTGCTACGGGGGTGGACCTGTTCTTCAATGATCGCAAGCTCTACGACATCGCAGCTTTTGCCGCTGGGGAGCACTGGCCCAGTGCCCAGGCTTATGAAGCACAGATCAAGCGCTTTATCGTTGACATTGTGCGTGAAGGACGAGAGGTCGGAGAGTTCGAGCGCAAAACCCCGCTGGACGAGACCGTCGAAGCGATCCATCTGGCGCTGCGACCTTTCGTCAACCCATTGCTACTGCAACACAATCTGGATTTGATTGAGGAAGCTCCCATGCTGACCTCCAACCTCATCTTGCGTAGCCTCATGCCTTGACTCCTCGCTGATCCAAAACAGCCTGGTCATTTGAGTCAAGGTGACATCCCCCCTCATCAGTTTTTTGTCTCCGGTGCACCAGCGCCGGAGAGGGCATTGAATTTTTGCTGTTTGTGACCATTGACTGATATGGTCACTTGGATAGTATGGGCCTCCGTAGTTTTCGATGTTCTATTTTCAGTGACGTCCATAGAGTCCAAACAATGAAAAAAATAATGCTCAAGAGCCCCATTGGCCTGGCTGTCGTTATTGCGTCCTCCAATGTGATTGCCGGTGGTTTCGCACTCAACGAACAAAGCATCAGCGGGATGGGATCCGGTTTTGCCGGTCGCTCCTCCTCTGCGGAAGATGCCAGCACCGTTTTCGGCAATCCGGCTGGCATGGCGCGACTTAAAAGAGAGCAGGTCAGCGTGGGGGCGGCGACGCTGTTCGCGAAGTCCGACATTAGCCAGACTCGCAGTACGTTTGGGGGAAAGGAAGACGGTGACATGGTGCCCACAACCACCGTGCCGATGGGATATTACGTCAAGCCTGTCGATGACCATTGGGCATTCGGTATCGGGTTTTATGTGCCTTTTGGCCTGATCACCGACTATGGCAGTGATTTTGCCGGACGCTATTACGCCAACAAGAGCAAGGTCACGACACTGACCTTTCAGCCCACAGTCAGTTACGCGTTCAATGAAAAAGTGTCGATCGGCTTCGGTCCAACCATCAACCGTATCGGCGGTGAGATATCGGGGATGGTGCCCAACCCGCTAAGCCCTGGTCGCAATGACGGGAAGCTCAAAAGCACGGGCGACGATACGGCACTTGGTTTCAATGCGGGTGTCCTGGTGCAAGCGACAGACCAGACCCGCTTGGGGCTGACCTATCACTCCAAGGTCAGTTACCACTTGGATGCCGAAACCAAGGTCACCGATGGCATCTTTAGCGTGCTTGGCGTCAGCGGTCGTAGCTACGACGCATCGCTGGACGTGGACGCCCCTGAGTCAGTGGACTTTTCCGTGACCCATCAGCTCAATAACGACTGGACGCTCTATGTTGGCAGTACCTGGACGCGTTGGAGCCGCTTCAAAGAGCTGACGATTGAGAACAGTGGCTTGCCGCCGTTACTGAGCGGCCAATTGGGGACCATTACCGAAGAGCAGAACTGGCATGACACGTGGGCACACGCGATCGGTACGGCGTATCAACTGAATAAACAATGGGTGCTTCGTGCCGGGTTTTCAGTTGATCAGTCGCCCACCAACAATACCAACCGGGGGCCCCGAATTCCTACAGGCGACCGAAAGGTCATCAGCTTCGGCGCCGGCTGGACCCCAGTGGAAAATGTCACGATCGACCTCGCTTACTCTTATCTTTGGGAGGAAAGCGTGCAGGTCAACGACACCTCGGCAACCAGAGGTGCGTACAGTGCTAAATTCAAGAACAGTGCCAGCGGGCTTGGTACTTCAGTGAGCTACCGTTTCTAGTTGAGCGTTGTTACACCGAAAATGTCGGGGGTCGGGAGTGTGTATTGCCTCCCGACTTTCAAGGACATGGTTCAGGTTGAAGCGTTGACAGCGGTAACTCGGAAAGCTTCATCGCGTCGCAACAGGCTGGGCTTCCGGAGGTTGCCATCCGCCACCGAGTGCCTTGAATGCCGCGACCGCCGCCCGTGCCGATTCCGTTCGCGCCTGCGTTCGGGAATCGGAAGCCTGCAGCATCGTTTCGTCGGCGTGCAGAACATCAATCAGACTGGCCGTGCCTTTTTCGTAGGCTATGAACGACGATTGGCGAGCCTGTTTCAGAGACGCCTCGCCTGCCGTCAGGGTGGTCGCCTGAGCGTCGCGATTCACCAGTGCGGAGAAGGCATTCTCAACATCCTCAGTGGCGCGCAATACCGACTGGCGGTAAGCGGCCAGGGCTTCGGCTTCTTGTCCCTTGGCTTGATCGATTTGAGCGTTAATGCGGCCAAAGTCGAAAAGCCTCCAGCGCAGTCCCAGTACGCCCGCCGACTGATTGGCGCCGCCAGTGAAAAGGTTGCCGCCGGATACAGCCGTGGCGCTACCCAGCAATGCGCTAAGGGAGAATTTCGGGTAGTACTCGGCAATCGCCACCCCGATGCGTGCATTGGAGGCTGCAAGGCGCCGCTCAGCCACGATGAGGTCGGGCCTGCGGCGCAGCAGATCGGCCGGCGTTCCCGTAGCTTTTATCTGCGGCGCAAGCGGAATGCTTCCGGCATTTGCCAGTTGCGTGCGATGAGTGCCTGGCGGTGTTCCTAGCATGATATCCAGTGCATTCATGGCCGCATCCAGGCCGGTCTGCAGGACTGGCACGGTCGCCTGGACCTGCGATAGTGCTCCCTCAGTCTGCTGAACCTGATAGTTGGCAGCGAGGCCCTTGCCGTAGAGCAAGCGGACTTTTTCCAGAAGTCCCTGCTGCGTTTCGACTTGTCGGTTTGCAATGTCCAGCCGGGCTTGCAATCCGCGGAGGGTGATGTAGATATCGGCGGTCTGTGCGGCGATAGCCAGTCGTGTGGCAGCGGCGCCCGCCTCGGAGGCCTGGTACTCGGCGAGTGCGGCTTCGCGTTCGCGTCGCAGGCCGCCAAAGACATCAACCTCCCAGCCAGCACCGAGGTTGACCTCGTAGGAGTTACCGTACCGATCATAGCCAGGCGTTGAGTTCAACACCTGGCCGAGTGGGGTTTCGATTGATTGGTAGGAGCGCGCAACCTGGCCACTGATGTTCCCCGAGGGTAGCAAGGCGGCATTTGCGGCACCCAGTCCTGCCCGTGCCTGTGTGACTCGCGCCGATGCCTGCGCCAGATCCAGGTTCTGTTCAAGCGCCTTGGAGACGAAATCGTTGAGCACGGGATCACCAAAACCTTCCCACCAGGTCGCAGGGCTGGCCTGCGCCGTTACAGGCCTCTGCTCGACAGCAGACTGCCCCAGGTAACGATCCGAAAGAGGGGCGGCCGGACGTTGATAGTCCGGACCGACCGCGCAGCCTGCCATCAAGCTGGCGCTCAACAAAAGAACAACGGGACGAAGGGGAGGCATTGAGGTTCCTTCAATCGGGGATGATAGGTGACCATATTACGGTATGGTCACGGTCTGTCAATCAATGCCATCTGTTCATGTTTTCACAATTAGCACAGTTAATACTGTATCTCGGCATGGATAGAGAGAGGTCTATCGCTCATTTGTTGTGACCATTGACAGATATGGTCACATTGCTGAGAATGTAGCGCATGTCCTATTGTTTAAGTAAGGGAACCTATGCGCCGGCTTCGACTTGTCCCTATCGCCGCTTGCTTGTTGCCTCTCGTCCTGACGGCGTGTGGCGACTCCTCCGTCGTTGAAGATCCACGCACGCACGCCCCTCTGGTGAGATCCTCTGCGGTTCAGGAGGCGTCCGATGTTTCACGTTCTTTCACTGGAATAGTGGCTGCCCGCGTCCAGGGTGACCTGGGCTTTCGGGTCTCAGGCAAGATACTTGAGCGTCTGGTGGATACTGGCCAGACCGTTAAGAAGGGGCAGCCGCTCATGCGCCTCGACCCTATCGACCTGGGATTGCAGGCGCGCGCGCAGCAAGAGTCGGTCATAGCCGCCCGGGCCCGAGCCAAGCAGACGGCAGATGACGAGGCTCGATATCGCGACCTGGTCGCTGCAGGTGCTATTTCTGCATCGGCTTACGATCAGGTCAAAGCCGCGGCTGATACCGCAAAAGCGCAGCTCAGCGCTGCCGAAGCGCAGGCCGACGTAGCTCGCAACGCGTCTGGTTATGCGGTGTTGTTTTCTGATTCCGACGGCGTTGTGGTGGAAACGCTCGCCGAGCCCGGGCAAGTCGTCAGCCCGGGGCAGCCTGTGGTTCGACTGGCGCGGGCCGGGCAGCGCGAAGCCATCGTGCACTTGCCCGAGACGCTACGCCCGGCAGCAGGGTCCACTGCGCAGGCCACGCTTTATGGCAACACCACGCAGGCTGTTACAGCGAAGCTGAGGTTGCTTTCCGATTCGGCCGATCGTATGACGCGCACATTTGAGGCGCGGTATGTGCTGCAGGGCGCGCTGGCCAATGCGCCGTTAGGTTCGACCGTCACTCTTCGGATCGCTGCAGGCACCGCAAGTGGACAGGTGTTGCAAGTGCCGATCGCTGCCGTTTATGACCCAGGCAAAGGCACAGGCGTGTGGGTCATTGCTGGCAACCCGGCGAAGGTGATCTGGAGACCTGTCCGGGTCTTGAGTTTGAGCGATGACGTAGCGCAAGTGGCAGGTGATCTCAAGGTCGGCGAGCAGATCGTAGCGTTAGGTGCACATTTACTGCGCGACGGTGAGGAGGTGAGACTGGCTCAACAGGGTGACGTCAAAGTTGCCGGGAGCCATCCATGAGCCAGGGGCGCTTCAATCTTTCGGCGATCGCCGTTCGCGAGCGCTCGATCACGGTATTCCTGATCTTCCTGATCGGTGTTGCCGGGATCCTGTCATTTTTCCAACTGGGGCGTGCGGAAGACCCTCCGTTTACGGTCAAGCAGCTGACGGTCATTACCGCGTGGCCGGGCGCTACGGCGCAGGAGATGCAGGACCAGGTAGCAGAGCCACTTGAGAAACGTCTGCAAGAACTGAAATGGTACGACCGCACGGAAACCTACACCCGCCCTGGTCTCGCCTTCACCATGGTGACGCTGCTTGATCGCACACCGCCGTCTCAAGTGCAGGAGGAGTTCTATCAGGCGCGTAAAAAGCTCGACGATGAGGCCATCAAGTTACCGGCGGGTGTGATTGGGCCGATGGTCAACGACGAGTTTTCGGATGTGACATTTGCGCTCTTCGCCTTGAAAGCCAAAGGCGAGCCGCAGCGACTGTTGGTGCGTGATGCGGAATCGTTGCGCCAGCGCCTGTTGCATGTGCCGGGCGTGAAGAAGGTCAACATCATTGGTGAGCAGCCCGAACGCATCTTTGTCTCCTTCTCCCATGATCGATTGGCCACGCTGGGCGTCTCTCCCCAGGACATTTTTGCCGCGCTGAACAATCAGAACGTGCTCACACCTGCCGGCTCAATTGAAACCAATGGGCCGCAAGTCTTCCTCCGTCTCGACGGTGCCTTCGATAAGGTGCAGACGATTCGTGACACACCGCTTGCGATTAAAGGTCGAACACTGAAGCTCTCGGACGTGGCGACGGTCGAGCGTGGTTATGAAGATCCGGCAACTTTCCTCGTGCGTAATGACGGGGAGGAGGCCCTGTTACTGGGGGTCGTGATGCGTGAGGGCTGGAACGGTCTTGATCTGGGTAAGGCATTGGACGCGGAAAGGACCAAAATCAATGAAGGCATGCCCTTGGGCATGACGCTCACCAAGGTCACCGATCAGTCTGTGAATATCAGTTCGGCCGTCGACGAGTTCATGATCAAGTTCTTCGTCGCCTTGCTGGTTGTGATGCTTGTCTGCTTTCTCAGCATGGGCTGGCATGTAGGTATTGTGGTGGCGGCGGCGGTGCCGCTAACGCTGGCCGTGGTGTTTGTGGTGATGGCGGCCACTGGAAAGAACTTTGACCGTATCACCCTCGGATCGCTGATTCTGGCGCTTGGACTTCTGGTGGACGACGCCATCATTGCTATCGAGATGATGGTGGTGAAAATGGAGGAAGGCTACGACCGCATCAAAGCTTCCGCGTATGCCTGGAGTCATACGGCTGCACCGATGCTTTCCGGTACGCTGGTGACCGCTATCGGCTTTTTGCCCAACGGCTTCGCACAGTCGACAGCTGGCGAGTACACCAGCAACATGTTCTGGATCGTGGGCATTGCCCTGATTGCCTCCTGGGTGGTGGCGGTGGTCTTTACCCCCTATCTGGGTGTGAAGATGTTGCCGAAGATCAAGCAGGTCGAAGGTGGTCACGCGGCGATCTACAACACCCGTTATTACAACCGCTTCCGCCAGATTCTGACGCGCGTCATCGCCCGCAAATGGCTGGTTGCCGGAACTGTCATCGCTGCGTTTGTCCTGGCGATTCTCGGCATGAGCCTGGTCAAGAAGCAATTCTTTCCCACTTCGGACCGCCCAGAAGTGTTGGTCGAAGTGCAAATGCCGTATGGCACCTCCATCGAGCAAACCAGCGCCACCACCGCCAGGATCGAGGCCTGGCTGCAAAAGCAGGATGAAGCAAAAATCGTCACGGCCTTTATCGGACAAGGTGCGCCGCGCTTCTACCTGGCGATGGCGCCGGAACTCCCTGATCCATCATTCGCGAAGATTGTGGTGTTGACGGGTAGTCAGGAGGCGCGTGAGGCCCTCAAGTTCCGCATTCGCGAGGCAGTTGCTCAAGGACTTGCCCCGCAAGCACGAGTCAGGGTTACGCAGTTGGTGTTTGGTCCGTATTCACCCTTTCCTGTCGCCTATCGGGTGATGGGGCCTGACCCATCAAAATTGCGCGAGATCGCCGGCCAGGTACAGGAGGTGATGCAGGCGAGCCCCATGATGAGAACCGTCAACACTGACTGGGGACCGCTGACACCGACGCTGCATTTCACCCTGGATCAGGACCGCTTGCAGGCGGTGGGGCTGACGTCCAGTGCCGTCGCGCAGCAGCTGCAGTTCCTGCTAACGGGGGTGCCGATTACGGCCGTTCGTGAAGACATTCGTTCGGTGCAGGTGGTCGGGCGGGCGGCGGGTGATATCCGGCTCGACCCTGCAAAAATAGAAGGCTTTACGCTTGTGGGCACGGCGGGCCAGCGGATTCCGCTGTCCCAGGTAGGAGAGGTGGACGTGCGCATGGAGGATCCGATCCTTCGGCGTCGCGACCGCACTCCGACCATTACCGTGCGCGGCGACATTGCCGAAGGATTGCAGCCACCGGATGTCTCGAGCGTCATCATGAAGGCGCTGCAGCCGGTCATCGACAAGTTGCCTGATGGGTATCGTATCGAGCAGTCGGGGGCTATTGAGGAGTCGGGCAAGGCCGGTCAGGCGATATTGCCGCTGCTCCCGATCATGATTGCCATCACGCTGCTGATCCTCATCCTGCAGGTACGTTCGGTCTCGGCGATGATCATGGTGTTCCTCACCTCGCCACTCGGGCTGATTGGTGTGGTGCCGACACTGCTTATCTTCCAGCAGCCGTTCGGTATCAATGCGTTGGTAGGGCTAATCGCCTTGTCGGGCATTCTGATGCGCAACACGCTGATTCTGATTGGACAAATCCATCACAACGCAAAGGAAGGACTGGATCCGTTTCAAGCAGTGATCGAAGCCACAGTACAGCGTGCTCGCCCAGTACTGCTGACAGCGCTGGCGGCCATCCTGGCGTTCATCCCCCTGACACACTCCGTCTTTTGGGGAACCCTGGCTTACACGCTGATCGGAGGCACGTTTGTCGGAACCATCGTCACGCTGGTGTTCCTGCCGGCGATGTACTCCATCTGGTTCAAGATCAGTCCTGTCAGTCGGAGGCAAACTGAAACAGCCGAACTGATGTAAGCCATCGAATCGACGGGATGAGAGGGCCCCCCGGTCCTCTCGCTGTTCGCCTGATCACAAAGCATTAACCGTACGCCACAGCTTGCTTCTTTTGGCGACGCCGATTGAAAAATGATGGATCGCTTCATCGAGGTTGCACTTGTGGCCGCGCACGAAGCTCTGGAGCAGGCAGGCTGGCATCCGACGGGGGGAGTGCCTCGGGAGCTCGGGACATCAAGAGTTTGAATCGGTCAAAGTTGTTCATCCGCCGCACTGATGCTGATTTTAGCTTCTTGGGCGAAGCGAAACAGACCCACACCGAGGAAGAATGTAGCGACTATAAAAAGGAGGCCGGCACCATAGGCGTACTTGAAGCCCATGAACTCAGTCAAAAAGATGATAGCGAGCAGCAGGGTGGCGCAAAGTCCGCCGCGCAAAGAAGAAAGGATACCAGCGTTCAATAAGTTAGCTCGCCGCCTCAATCTCTCCAGATCAGCCCTGAGGTGCGCACGCATCTGGTCGTCTTCGGGGATCGCATTGAGTACTCGTGTACGTTCGATGACAGCGGATAACCTTGAAGTCATTAACGATACGAACGCCGCTATTGCACCGAGGAAAAACGTCGGGGCTGTTGCTTGTGAAAAGATCTGCGACAACCGCACAGCGTCAGGAATGAATTCGTTCAATTTAGGGACCCCCTAACAGTATTAGGCCGAGGATTTGCAATTCCTCCATTTGACATAGTTCGCGGTCAAAAGGCATGGCGCACCCTGTTATCAGTTAGGGGGCAGTACAGTCTTGCGGGCTGAGTTTTTGCTGACAACAAGACACCAACATCGAGCCAAGTCTGCAACTTGGTCGGGGTGCCCTGTCGTAGAGCGTAGAGCAGCTCAGTAGACTTTCCACAGTGAGTAAGCGTTTTATTCTGTGACACAGAGGAAAATAAACATGATCGACAGTCAGGTGATATGAAACTCCCGGGTGGTTGCAGCGCCTGTATCCCATAAATGCATCACCTCTGTGTCTGTCGACACCCTCGCCAGATTGATACGGTCTGCATTTATCGCAAGTCGATGAGGCAACAATGGATCTCACTGCAATCCCGTTCGGCACCACCGATTGGTCAACGATAGAGCCCGTGGCGCATGCCGGTCAGACAGGCACAGCCTATTGGCGTACCTGTCAGTTTGGTTCAGCGCGTGTGCGGATGGTCGAGTACAGCCCTGGCTATCTGGCCGATCACTGGTGTTGGAGAGGGCACATCCTGTTGTGCCTGGAGGGTGAGTTGCATACAGAGCTGGAGGATGGTCGTCAGTTCACACTGACGCCTGGCATGAGCTATCAGGTGGGTAATGATGCTGAGGGACATCGGTCATTCACCACCCACGGGGCGAAGTTGTTCATTGTGGATTAGTCGTGGGGGCGGTCCTGCCTGCCGCGCCCACGCTCATGCCTGATCCATCGCCTCAGCCAGTCCCTCATCCTCACCGAGAAAGCCACCACTTTGATGCTGCCAGAGCCGTGCGTAGGTGCCGTTTCTTGCGAGCAATTCAGCGTGGGTGCCTTGTTCGATGATGCGTCCTTCATCCATGACAATGAGCCGATCCATGGCCGCAATCGTCGACAGCCGATGGGCGATGGCGATGACGGTTTTGCCCTCCATCATTTCATAGAGGTTTTCCTGGATGGCGACTTCGACTTCAGAGTCGAGGGCGCTAGTGGCCTCGTCAAGCAACAGGATCGGGGCGTTCTTGAGCATCACTCGGGCAATGGCGATGCGTTGGCGCTGGCCACCGGAGAGCTTGATGCCGCGCTCGCCCACGAGGGTGTCATAGCCGTTATGGCCTTGCCGGTCGCTCAGTTGGCTGATGAAGCCGTCGGCTTGCGCATTGGCTGCGGCGCTGCGGATCTGCGCGTCGGTTGCGTCTGGTCGGCCGTAGGCGATGTTGTCGCGAATGGAGCGGTGCAACAGGGATGTATCCTGCGTGACCATGCCGATAGCGCTGCGCAGACTGTCTTGTGTCACCTTGGCGATGTTTTGCCCATCGATGCGAATCTCACCGCTGTCGATGTCATAGAAACGCAGCAGCAGATTAATCAGAGTCGATTTACCTGCACCGGAACGGCCCACCAGGCCAATCTTTTCGCCTGGACGGATGTTCAGGCTCAATCCATCGAGCACGTGGCGTTCACCGTTGTAGCTGAAGCTCACATTGTCAAACGTCACCGCGCCGCCAGAGGGCACCAGCACGCCGGCGTTCGGCGCATCCTGCACCTTGGGGCCACGGGTCAGGGTGGCCATGCCATCCTGTACGGTGCCGATGTTTTCGAACAGTGAGGTCATTTGCCACATGATCCAGTGCGACATGCCATTGATGCGCAGCGCCATGGCCGTAATCGCCGCCACGGCCCCCGTGCCGACTTCGCCCAGGTGCCACAGCCACAGCGCATAGCCACCTGCTCCCATGATCAGCCCGACTACCAGTGCCTGATTGACGATCTCAAACTGGCTGACCAGGCGCATCTGGCGAAAACCGGTGTCCTTGAAATCCTCCATCGCCGCGCGCGCGAAGTGCGCTTCACGCTTGGAGTGCGAGAACAGTTTTACGGTGGTGATGTTGGTATAGGCGTCGGAAATGCGCCCCGTCATTGAAGATCGCGCATTGGCCTGTTCCTGGCCGACGTGCCCCAGGCGTGGCACGAAGTACAGCATGGCCAGCCCGAACAACGCGACCCAGGCAATAAAAGGCAGCATGAGTTTCAGGGCGAAGCCGCCGGCCAGTGCGATGATCGCAATGAAATAAACGCCGATGCCAGGTGCGATTTCGATGAGGGTGAACAGCACTTCGCGCACGGCCAATGCCGTCTGCATCACCTTGGTCGTGACCCGGCCGGAGAATTCATCGGAGAAGAACGAAAGGCTTTGCCGCAGCATCAGACGGTGGAAATCCCAACGCAGCCGCAGCGGCAGATTAATCGCCAATACCTGGTGCTGCACCATGGTACGAAGCGCCACCAGCCCAATGCTGGTGAGCAACACGATGGCGATACCCCACAGCACTCGGCTTTCTTGCCCGTTCGCATCGCTACCGGCTTGCCAGGTCGAGAGCAGATCCACGACCTGCCCAAGAAAGGAAAACAACCAGGCTTCATAAATCGACACGCTGGCACTCAGCAGAGCAAGCGCAAGAATATAGCCGCGTGCTCCTCGCGTGCAGGCCCACAGAAACCGCATCAGGCCCACAGGCGGTGGCGGTGCTTCGTCGGGAGGAAATGGGTCGAGCCTTTGTTCAAACACGCGAAGCATTGTGGCCTCCGAAAAAATCAATGTGAGGAGATTCTGCCACTTAATGAGTGCTTTAAGGGTTGGCAGTTCAAGGGTATGACGCCGTTTAGGGTTGTAGATCATCCATTAAAAAAAGCGCCCCTTAGCCCCAGATAACATGATTTTTCACACGCACAAGCCTTGCATATAGTCATCGCAAGCCCAATCGGAACACCTGTGTGTTTCATCGATGCGAGATAAATTTATGGACGACAAGATAAAACCTCACCAGAGCCAGACTGCTGGTTTGGGTACGCGAGTGGTTTGGGGAGGGGAGCAAGTTCAGCATCCCTACAACGCTACCCAAACTCCCATCGTAGTCAGTGCCGCCTACGGTTACCATGACATCGATGAATGGTATGACGTGGCATTGGGTAAAGAACCTGGCTTCATTTACAGCCGCATGAGCAACCCGACGGTCTCTGTCTTGGAAGACAAACTTTGCGAGCTTGAAAGCGCGGAGTCGGCTGTCGCTTTCAGTACCGGGATGGCTGCAATCAGTGGCGTGCTGCATACCTTCCTGTCCTGTGGTCAGCGTGTGGTTTCTACCCGCGACAGCTACGGTGGTACAAACAAGATCTTTGAAGAGTTTCTCCCACGCATGGGAGTCGAAGTTGCGCTTTGCGATACGCTCGACACTGAATCTATCGAGCATGAGATCGCCAACGGCTGCAATGTCCTTTACCTGGAAACCCCGACGAACCCCACTCTGAAAGTTCTGGATATACGACGCCTGGTGGCGGCGGCGAAGCGCGTTGGGGCGTTGGTCATAGCAGACAACACGTTCGCAACGCCCTTGAATCAGAATCCCCTTGCTCTCGGGGTAGATGTGGTAGTGCACAGTGCTACCAAGTTCCTGTCGGGTCATGGTGATGTGCTTGGCGGTGTGGTCTGTGGCAATGAGCATCTTATGTCTCAAGTTCGCCATTACCGCGAAATTAATGGGGCCTCGCTGGATCCGTTCTCCGCTTATCTCATCATCCGGGGCATCAAGACTTTGGCTTTGCGTCTGCGCCAGCAACAGGTGAGCGCGCAAGCATTGGCTGAGTATCTCTGCACCGAGCCGCTGGTTGAGTCAGTGAACTATCCGGGACTGCCTCAACATCGAGGTCACGCCATTGCCCGTTCGCAGATGCGCGGATTTGGCGCAATCGTCAGCTTCGTGCTGGTGGGGGGAATGGACACAGTGACTCGTTTGCTACCGCAGCTTAAGTACGCCCATCGGGCGGGTAACTTAGGAGCGGTTGAAACCATCTACGGGCCGGCACGGACAACCAGCCACGTGGAAAACACCTTGGAGGAACGCGAGGCACTTGGGATTTCCGAGGGCTTGGTCAGGGTCTCTGTAGGTATTGAAGATACAGCCGACTTGTTGGCTGATCTTAAACAAGCATTTGAGTTAGTTCGCAGTAAACAAAATCATTCAAGCCTCCACGCTGAAAATACCGAGCGTTTCACCGAGGTGGGAACCTGAACTCGGGTAAGACTTCCGGTTTTTTATCGGACAGTCCTTCATGAATAGTGAAAACAATAACAACTAGCGACAATTTAATTGTGCTGCCGAGTAGTCGGTTACGAGAAATTTTGTCCGTACATTTCATGAGAACATAGCGATGACCATCCAAACAAAAAATGATCAGTCCGATCCAGCGTTAAACTTCAAGAAAGAAATGCAAACCCGCCACATTGTTATGTTAGCGTTGGGCGGTGTAATTGGTACGGGATTATTCCTTACTTCCGGCTACACCGTTAATCAAGCAGGGCCGCTCGGTGCGGTTATCGCCTACATCATCGGTGCGGTGATGGTGTATCTGGTAATGGTCTGTCTCGGTGAGTTGGCGGTACAGATGCCAGAAACCGGGTCGTTCAGTACCTACGCAACTCGATACTTGGGCCCAGGTACGGGCTATACGGTGGCCTGGCTGTACTGGCTCACTTGGGCAGTGGCTATTGGATCTGAATTTACGGCTGCGGGCATCCTGATGGTTCGGTGGTTTCCTGATACACCGGTCTGGATTTGGAGCGCGTTTTTCGCCATTGCGGTCTTTTTAAGTAACGTCGTATCTGTTCGTCTTTTTGCGGAGACTGAGTTCTGGCTTTCGCTCATTAAAGTTCTGACGGTTATTACGTTTATCGTAATTGGCGGTGGGGCTATTTGCGGTCTCTTCCAAGTACAGCATTTGCAGGGCGCTGGACTCTCCAACTTTACTCGCGAAGGGCTATTCCCTACAGGTTTATTACCCATTGCGATGACACTTCTAGCTGTCTCCTTCGCATTTTCCGGGACTGAACTTATCGGGATTGCGGCAGGTGAAGCGCAGGATCCTCAGACAAGCGTTCCCAAGGCGATCCGCACGACGGTAGTACGTTTGGCGCTGTTCTTCGTGGGTACGATTTTTGTCCTGGCGACCTTGCTGCCCCGCGAGCAGGCCGGCGTCATCGAAAGTCCATTCGTGATGGTGTTCGAGCTGATTGGTATCCCGTACTCGGCTGACATCATGAACTTTGTCATTCTTACCGCACTGATTTCTGCGGCTAACTCTGGGTTGTATGCGGCTTCGCGCATGCTTTGGACGCTGAGTGATCAAGGCCATATGCCTAAGTGCTACGCCAGGCTCTCGCGCCGGGGCACACCGGTTAACGCGATCATTTTAAGTATGGCGGGTGCCGCGGCTTCTCTGCTGAGCAGTGTGCTTGCCCCTGATACGGTTTATTTGGCCCTGGTGTCGATTTCTGGTCTTGCCGTGGTGGTCGTGTGGATGAGCATCGCCGCGAGCCAAATCGCCTTCCGACGCCAATACGTCGCCAATGGCGGGCGAGTTGAAGATCTGCATTTCCGGGTGCGTGGTTACCCGTGGGTTCCAATTGGTGCTCTGTTGTGTTGCTCGCTCGCCTGTGTCGGCATTGCTTTTGATCCTGAGCAGCGAGTGGCGCTTTACTTCGGTCTTCCATTTATCGCTTGGTGTTACTTCGTTTATTGGATCACTCGCAAGAAGCGGGAAGAGCGGTTGGCATTAGCGGCGGCTGCACATCATTCCGCTGGTGCTGCATGATTAGCTCAGGCGATGATTGAGCACAGATAAGTCTCGATGAGGTTGCGCCGATGAGTCAAAAATCACTACCGCCCTTGAATTGGCTGAGGGCATTCGAAGTGTCGGCGCGGTATTTGAACTTCACCCATGCAGCAGAGGAACTGCACCTGACTCAAGGTGCAGTCAGTCAGCAGATTCGTCAGTTGGAAGGCCACCTCGGAGTGGCGCTATTCAAGCGCCTACCCCGAGGGCTTGGCTTGACTGAGGAAGGGCAGTCGTACTTGCCAGTTGTACAGGACGCAATCAGTCGTCTGGCGGTGGGGACAAACGAGATCTTTGGTCAGCGTAATCGAAGGCATGTGAAAGTGCGTGGCAGCCTTTCCTTCCTTCACTATTGGTTGGCCCCTCGGCTCGCCGATTTTTGTCGAGAGTATCCCCAAATCGACATCCGATATATCAGCAACCTTTGGGTGAAGGAGCCGGACGGAGAGGATGACCTGGAGATTCGTTGGGGGTGCGGGGAGTGGTCGGGATTGCAC
The DNA here is from genome assembly GCF_030209165.1 of Pseudomonas sp. fls2-241-R2A-110. NCBI lineage: Bacteria > Pseudomonadati > Pseudomonadota > Gammaproteobacteria > Pseudomonadales > Pseudomonadaceae > Pseudomonas > Pseudomonas sp. fls2-241-R2A-110. The sequence goes on from NZ_JARVSN010000025.1 coordinate 68,605, forward strand.
TCTCAGCGATTAACGTGGGACATCCTCCAACCCGTTTGCTCGCCAGAGCTCATGGCCAGCTCACCGATACGTGAGCCTCGCGATTTGATGAACCATTCTCTGCTTCACGTGTTGGGGTACGAGGAAGGTTGGGGTTACTGGTTGAAGCGGGTGGGAGCAGACGAAGTCGATTATTCCCGTGGTCTTCAGTTCGACACTCTGATTTCCACAATCCGCATGGCAGAACTCGGTCAGGGCGTTGCCTTGGCACGATCTTCAGTAGTGGAAAATTTACTCAAGAGTGGGCACCTGATTGCTCCATTCAGTCACCGAATCGAAGCCAGCGAGTCTTTTTATCTAGTGCGTGAGCAGGCCGAGGAACTCTCGACTGACGCAGCGACTTTTTCTACTTGGTTGGTGGGGCAAGCTCACCGCCTTTTGTAATTCTGATCTGGAGTCATCATGCATTACGTAAGCACACGCGGCGGTGACGTGCGCGCGGATTTTCGCAGTGTGGTTCTGTCGGGGCTCGCCGAAGATGGTGGCCTGTATGTCCCAACCAGTTTGCCGGTATTCACTGAGCAACAAATCACCAGTTGGTCATGGCTGCCGTTTGATGAGCTGGTATGGCGGGTAATCTCGCCCTTTGTTGGCTCGTCCATGGACGAAAGCACCCTCCGTGCCTTGCTCAGCGACAGTTATCAACAATTCAAGCATCGCGCTATTACGCCGCTTGAGCAGATCGGGCATAACGAGTGGATACTCCAGCTGTTTCATGGGCCGACTCATTCTTCCAAGGATTTCGCCGCGCAGTTGCAGTCGCGCCTGGTCGAGCATTTTCTGGGGGAGGTTGGTAAAGAAGCGTTGGTGGTCGGTGCAACTAATGGTGATACCGGCCTCGCTGCGCTTGAAGCCTTTGCTAACGGACAGGCCGTCCGCATGGCGATACTTTATCCGCGCGACGGGCTTGCGCCTGAGCAACTCAGTGCCTTACAGGCAGCCGACTCTCAGCGGGTTCAGCTGTTTCCGGTTGACGGTAATTTCGATGATTGCCAGACGCTGGTCTCCCGACTCTTGCGTGAGTGGCCGTTGGACGGAGTGATTCCGATCTGTTTCAACTCGACCAACTGGATTGGCGTCCTGGCTCAGATAGTTTTTTACTTCCACGCGGCGTTACAACTGGGAGGTGGCTCGCGCCCCGTTGGCTTTAGCATTCCAGCTGCCAGCTCGGCCGAGATCTACGCCGGCTACATTGCGCAGAAAATGGGATTGCCCATCAATCAGGTGATCATCTCCACCAACAGCAATGATGCCCTGCACCAGTTTTTTCATTGCAATCGCTACTCCACCCGAATGACTAATCGAACAGTATCGCCGGCGATGGACTTCTCGTTGTTTTCCAACCTGGAGCGGTTTATTTGGGAGATTTACGAGCACGATGGCTGCTCAACAAAAGCTCTGATGGAGCATTTTGAAAGTTGCGGAGAAATGAGCATCGGCAATCAGCAATGGCTGCATGCCCGAGTACTCTTCGATTCCTATGCGGTAGACGAATCCCAAGTGCGCGATGAGGTGGTCGAGTTATTCCGGGAGACAGGCTCGGTCATCGATCCTCACACCGCTGTCGGTGTCCGGGCTGGCCGGCTTCATCGACGCAGCCTGGGGGCGCCAATGGTCACCTTCGGGCAAATTGCGCCGGCCAAATCGGCGGCGCTGTTGGCAGAGCTGGGCGTCTGGCAAGCAAGCGTTCCGAGCACTGTCGAGGTGCGCGCGCAACCACCTTACTTGGCCAAGGACGATCTTGAGGGGCTGTGCCAGGCTCTTCGTGTGGCGCAGCAGAGGCTTTCATGAAGCGCATTCTGGATCCGTTGGACGAACGCATACTGGCCGAACTTACCGCTAATGCGCGAATAGCCCATATCGAACTGGGTGCCAAGATCAACTTGTCGCGTAATGCTGTGCGCCAGCGCATCGAGCGTCTTGAGCGCGACGGTGCGATCACCGGCTATACGGTAATTCTTGGTGAGTCGCGGCGGCCTACGTCGCTTATCAGCGCGGTGATCTTTGTCTACCGCTACGACCGCATGCGTGGCGAAGAAGTACTGGCTGCACTGCGCTCCATTCCCGAAGTCGTGCAGTGTGAAGTACTCAGTGGTGAGTTCGATTTAATGCTGCGCGTGAATGCAGCTACACCTGAACGTGTCCATCTCGTGTGGAAGGAAATCGCGGCCATGCCGGGGGTGGAAAACACCCTGACATCGTTCGTCCTTTCAGCCGTGTTTTAAAAATCGTGCTTGGGCAAAATGCCCAACTAATACAGCAGACTGCCATATTCAACTGCCAAAGCTCGGCTCTTAGGATGTTCCTGTCGAACAACATCAATAAAAGGAACAGCTGTTATGACTGAGTACAAAATTGCCTTGGTAGGGTTTGGTGGCGTGAACCGTGGCTTTGCCCAATTGGTCGCCGATCGTAATGCCGAGTGGAAAGAGTCCCTGGGCTTCACTATCAAAATTGTCGGTGTCACCGATCTCTTCCTCGGCTCCATCGTTGCTAAAGACGGTCTGGATGCAAAGCAGTTGGTTGACCTGCCCGTTGAAAAAGGTGCTTTCGCTCAACTGCCAGGCGGCAATGCCGAGGCCTTCAATGAAACCGTGATCAAGCATTCAGGTGCTGACATGATTGCTGAAGCCACCTTCACCAACCCAGTCGATGGTGAGCCCGCTACGACGTTTTGCCGCTGGGCGCTGGAAAGCGGCATCCATGTTGTAACCACCAATAAGGGGCCGATTGCACTGCACGGCGCTGAGCTAAAGGATTTGGCCCGTCGTAACGGTGTTGCCTTCGAGTACGAGGGTTCGGTTATGAGCGGTACACCTGTGATTCGTCTGGCAAGACAGGCTCTGGCAGGTGTAGGGGTTCAAGGCTTTGAAGGCATCCTGAACGGGACTTCCAATTACGTGCTGACCCGCATGAAGGACGGCCTGGATTTCAACGACGCAGTCGCTCAGGCTCAACAGCTCGGCTATGCCGAGGCTGACCCAACTGCCGATGTGGAGGGGTTTGACGTCCGTCTCAAGGTGGTGATCCTCGCCAACGAACTGCTCAATGCACGATTGAGCGTCAGCGATGTGGCTTGTTCAGGTATCAGTCGCATCAGTCCAGAAGACATCGCTCAAGCAAGTGCCGACGGTGCAAGTTGGAAGCTGATCGGATCTGCAAATCGCGAAGTTGATGGCTCGGTTCGAGCGAGTGTGGAGGCACGACTGCTGCCGAATTCGCATCCTCTTGCAGGAATTTCCGGTGCCACGAATGCGGTGTCGTTCAATACCGGACTGCTGGGTGCCGTCACTGTATCCGGCCCTGGAGCAGGACGTATCGAGACTGCCTTTGCGTTGCTGTCAGACATCGTCGCCATCCATACCACCCACGGCAAGTAATAGGAGAGTAGTCATGAGCGTATCCAGCATGGCCAGTATCCAGCTTGTTGATGCCAAACAGATTGATGTGTTCAGTCCATTCGATGGTCGCCTGGTGGGAAGCGTACCTTGCCTTGATGCAACCGCTGTTCCTGGCTTGCTGGAGCGTGCGCGAATTGGCGTGCGTGAGAGTGCGGCAATGCCTCGTCACCTTCGTGCACGTATCCTTGAGGAAACTGCCCGGCGTGTAGAGCTCAAGGCTGAAGAGTTTGCCAAACTCATTGTTGCAGAGGCGGGAAAAACGCTGCGACAAGCAGAGAAGGAAGTGAAGCGTTGTGTGAACACGCTGAAGCTATCGGCCGAAGAGGCTCGTCGTAACGCTGGGGAAGTGATTCCATTTGAGGCATATGAAGGCTCCGAATCGCGGCAAGGCTGGTTCACTCGCGAACCATTGGGGCTTATTGTCGCGATCACCCCATACAACGATCCGCTGAACTTGGTTGCCCATAAACTGGGCCCGGCCATCGCCGGTGGCAATGCTGTGATCCTGAAACCTTCAGAGCTCGCACCGTTGTCTGCACTTAAGCTGGTTGAGTGCCTGGTGGAAGCGGGCCTGCCTTCGTGTGTGGTAACTCCGGCCACCGGGGGTGTCGATCTGGGTAAGGCATTGGTTGAGCTGCGAGAAGTCCGGATGATTTCCTTCACGGGTGGTTTCGCCACTGGAGAGTCCATTGCTCGAAGTGCAGGCTTGAAGAAGCTGGCCATGGATCTAGGGGGGAATGCGCCGGTTCTAGTGCTCGAAGACTGTGACCTTGAACCGACCGTAGAGTCTTGTGTATCGGGTGCCTTCTGGGCAGCAGGACAGAACTGCATCGGCACGCAGCGTATTCTCATACACAGTTCAATCTACGAGAATTTCCGTGAGCGTTTTGTCAGCCAAGCGCGTGCATTGGTAACTGGCGATCCTGATCAGCGAGCAACGGATGTTGGCCCGATGATTACGGAGCAAGCGGCTCGTCGCACCGAACAATTGGTGAATGAAGCGCTGGCCGAGGGGGCTCTTCTCCTATGCGGACACCATCGCCAAGCGGGAAGCTATTCGCCGACCGTGCTGGAGCGTGTAAGCCATGACAGTCGGATTTGGCAGCAGGAAGTCTTCGCGCCGGTGGTTATCCTGGAACCTTTTGATCATCTGGAAGATGCCGTCGCATTGGCCAACGAGACGGAGTACAGCCTGCATGCGGGACTGTTCACACGTGATCTTTCCAAGGCCTTGAAATTGGCGCGGCAAATTGAAGCCGGTGGGGTGATGATCAATGACTCTTCCGATTATCGTTTTGATGCCATGCCTTTCGGTGGCTTCAAGTACGGGAGTCTGGGGCGAGAAGGTGTTCGGTTCGCCTATGAGGACATGACGCAACCCAAAGTGGTCTGCATCAACGAAATGGGGTGAGCCTTCATAACTCATTACCGTCGACCTTTACATCGGGTGAAATCGCTCGTCCCGTGACACCCGATGTTTTTTCTCGACACTGCTCGTCCGTAAAGGGTCGCGGGTGTCATCTTAGCGTCATCGACCCCATGGCAAGATCCTCGCAAACCGCCTAGCGCGCTTAGCTTGCAAGGAATCCCCCATGAAAGGAGACGCTTCTCTATTTGCAGCCATTGATCTTGGTTCCAATGCGTTTCGCATGATGATCGGCCAGTCTGTCCGACGGCGTCAGGGGTTCGTGATCCAGGAAGTGAAAACCTTGCGTGAACCTGTCCGTTTGGCGGAGGGGTTTGAAGGTGGAGCGCTGGACGAATTGGCCCTGGATCGGGGATGGCAAGCGCTCGCTCGATTTGGCAAAAAGTTACGCGGCTTCGAGGCCGGTCGAGTGCGGGCGGTGGCGACCAGTGCCGTGCGCGAAGCCGACAATGCCCAACTGTTCTTGGCCAGCGCCGAGCGCCACCTGGGGTTTCGGATTGACGTGATCTCCGGGCATGAAGAGGCAAGGCTGGTGTACGCCGGTGTTGCTCATACGGTTCCCGGCACCGAAAACAGGCGACTGGTCGTGGATATCGGTGGCGGTTCCACTGAATTGATTTTGGGGCAGGGCGCTCACCCCCTGATGACTGAAAGTATTGCCATCGGCAGCGGCACATTTGGCGCTCGCTACTTTCAGGGGGGCTGTATCTCGGCTCAGGCGCTGCTGGAGGCAGAGCGTGCAGCCACTGTTCAGTTTGAAAAAGTAGCGCGGCGTTATCGCGCGCTGGGTTGGCAGCAGGTGATTGGCTCTTCAGGCACCGCGCGGATGCTGGCCAAAGTCCTCAAGGCCAACGGGTTGAACGACTATGACGAAGTCGGCATCACCTACAGCGGCTTGTTGCGCCTGTCGTTGCGCCTGCTTGAAGTGGGGCATGTCAAACAGCTCGGCCTGGCGGGCTTGCAAACTCATCGTCAGAGCATCTTGCCTGGAGGCTTGGTGCTTATGCTGGCGGCATTCAAGGTGTTTGGTGTCTCGCATATGACGCCCTCCGAACCGGGGCTGAGGTTCGGCGTTCTGCATGGTCTGATGAGTAAACACTGATCCGAATCCACGGTGCGCCATTGATGACCGGTTGTTACAAGGGTAATCGACCCCTCAGGTTGTCCCACCAGCTAATCCCAGATGAGCCGGAGCCAATGATCCCAGTCAGTTCGTGCAGTTGAAATACTTACGAAACATTCCAGCCTTATGATTCGCCTCACTGAAATCCAGGAGGTTGGGGATGAACCGACCATCAAGAAGTCTGCGCAAGCTGCTCGACTCCGTCGCCACTAACAATGAGGCAGCGGCGCTCGATATGATGCGTGCAGCAGAGCAACTCCAAGACGAAGTGCTACGCCAGCGGTTGCTCAACATGATTCACCGACTTAACCAGGACGCTATTGACTTACGAATGGCGCGTGACGATATCCAGGGCGGAGCCATAAAGCTCGCGTGACCGGTCTCGATGACGTCTCTTGGTTTGTATGCCGCACTGGTCTCTGGATCAACGGCGTGTTGCTGGGTAGTGGGTCGATGCTCATCAGATTCGTAGCAGCCATCCATGCGTCGACAGGCTGCATACGCATCGCGCGGCATCAGGTCGACTACGTGTGCACGAAAAAGCAAAGGTGAACCTTTTATTCGGCTTTTGATCATGGATTAATACGCCGAAGCCGAATAAGGAAGGAGAACCTGATGGCCACTGCACATGTTTTCATCGCTACCAGTCTGGATGGCTTCATCGCTCGATCCGATGGTGACATTGACTGGCTATTGCAGCGCGACGATCAGAGCGAGGATCACGGCTACCCAGCCTTCATTGCCGACAAGGATGTGATCGTAATGGGCCGGGGAAGCTACGAGAAGGTACTGACCTTCGACGCCTGGTTCTATGACCGGCCTGTCGTGGTGCTGTCTCAACAACTGGCTGATTCGCCGGTGCCCGAGGAGCTGGAGGGCAAAGTTCGTTTTTCCAGCCTCACACCCGCAGGCTTGATGGAGGAATTGGAGAGGCAAGGCGTGCGCCGGGTGTATATCGATGGCGGGCAGTTGGTTCAATCATTCCTACGTGACGGATTAGTCGCGGACATGGTGATTACTACTGTGCCCGTGCTGATCGGGTCGGGAAGACCATTGTTCGGGGCCCTTGCGCAGGATATTGAATTGAAGCTGGTAACCAGCCGGTGCTTTCCTTCGGGTCTGGTGCAGTCTACCTATCAGTTGGCTCCTTGACCTGCCCGAGGGGAGGGCCGATCCAAGGCAAGGGCGAGATGGCATCTCGTCCATGGCGCTGCGCTGAAAAATAACCGCGTCTTGCCGAAAGCAGTCACTCCGGCGTCATAAACACTGCGAGCGTCAGCTTGATGAATTCTTCGTTCCTGTCGATGGCGTCCAGCGTGCTGCGCACGTTATCGGTGACATCGGCTGAACCACGTGCTTCGACCCAGTTTGTGAGTTCCAGGATGGCGCTTCAAGGGCGAGTTGGTTCTCGTTGATCTTGTACAAGAGGGAAGGGAGCAGGTCTGAATGTGGCATTGAAAATCCTCAGTGAGTAAGTAAGCGTGGCAGCGATTATTGCGAAAGGCAGGGCGCTGTGGGCGGGCGCATTCATTAGTTGATTGCGGAAGATTTTTAAGAAGGAATAGCGGAAATAGCCGTAAAGATGCATAAGCTACCGCTTCTGGCGTGCCCAATCTCCAAATGCAAGAAACGACAAAGCCCTGAATAATCAGGGCGTTGTCGTATAAATATGGCGGAGGCGATTTCCGCCATTTTGACGTATTTTGAGTTCTTTCGCTGTCAGGCCGTTTACTAAAAATCTGGGCTGTATCTAAGAGTTGGCCCTACCGGTGGCACAAGTTGGCTTTTCCGCTACAAGCTCTCAGGAAAGAGCCGATACATGACCTCATGGAAGCATCCTGAGACAAGTCTCGCTGTAGCTCGGGAAAAGCAGCTGATGCCAGAAGGCAGAGTAGATACTGTCGGTGAAAAATGAAAATTTAAATCGATTAGCCTTTCGCTTTGCTCTGGGACTTGAGTCGATCGAGTATCACCTTACCCACATCCAGCGCTGAACCAGGGTTTTGACCGGTCACCAGTTCGCGGTCGATGACGACATGGCTGGTCCACGGTGAAGAGTTGCTGCTGTATACGCCGCCGGCTTGTTCCAGTGCCGTTTGCGGATAGAACTTCATAACGCCTCCCTTCAATAATCCCTTGGCCAACTCTTCTTCCTGATTGCTGATGACCGTGAACTTGTAGCCGGCGTAAGTCCAGTCCGAGGCCGTAGCCTGGTTGCCGGTTTCGAGTTGGCGCGTGAAAGCGGTGGGGTTTGACAGCGTCGACAGCAGGGCAATCGGTCCATGGCAAACGAGGGCGGTTGTCTTGCTGTGCGCATGGAAATTATTCAGCAGTTTCCCGAGTTCGACGCTGTGCAGCAGATCCTGCATCGGTGCATGGCCACCAGGTACATAGACAGCGTCGAAGTGCTCGTAGCCGATCTGTTCGACCCGCGACAGGCTAATGACCGGTGACTCACCCGGCGAGGTGATCTTGAGGTGCTCCAGCAGCGCCTTGTGCTCCTGCAGTGCCGCAACGTCATCGTTGAAATACATCTTGTCGGTGGACGATTTGTCCAAAGTCGGCGCCTTGCCTGTAGGCGTGGCAAAGGTCACCGTGTGCCCGGCATCGAGCAGCAGTTTTACCGGTTGCATCAATTCGTTCAGGTAAAAGCCGGTTGCAAAGACGTTGTTGTCCTTGAGGTCGAGGTGGTCTGAATCGGATAGCACGATCAGTACGTTGCTGGCCTGGGCGTTGAAGGCCGAGGTGCAAATGGTCATTGCAAGGGCGAGTCGGGTGATAGGACGCATGGGATTTCCGAGCAGTAGAGAGTGAATTCGATCAGCAGGTGTCTGATCCCGATAGAACTATATTCATGCCTCCGTGGGCGATAAACTTGCTTAAAAGCAAAGCACCTGTTCTATGGAGGTAAAGGTGAGCCGTCGATTCGATTATCTCGCGGACGTAGAAGTCTTCATTACCGTAGTGGAGAAGGGTTCCCTGAGCGCAGGGGCCGTTGTTCTGGCGACCACCCCGTCAGTGGTCAGTCGAGCGATCTCTCGCCTTGAAGCACGCGTGGGTGTTCAGTTGTTGCGCCGCACGACTCGACGCCTGAGCCTGACCGAGGCGGGTCTGCTTTACCTTGAACAGTCTCGCGCGGCGTTCTCGTTGATCGATGATGCAGAGCGGGCTATCCGAGGGCAGGAAGGCGCGTTGACGGGCCGTGTACGGCTCAGTGTGCCGACGACGTATGGACACTACCGGCTGCCGGCATTGCTCTGTCGCTTTACTCGGCAGTACCCGCAGGTGCGCATCGAGTTGAGCATCAGCAATCGAAATGTGGATCTGGTGGCCGAAGGGTATGACTTGGCTATTCGCCTTGGGCAATTACCTGACAGCGGCCTGATTGGGCGCAAACTTGAGGATGCGGGTTTATGCCTGGTCGCCGCGCCGGACTACCTGCGGCGCGCCGGTACGCCGCGCAGTGTCGACGAACTGCCAGCGCATGCCTGCCTGCCATTTGTGATGCCCAGCAGTGGCCGGATCGGCCCCTGGCTGTTCTGTGAGCAGGGTATTGATCGGGAGTGGATACCTGAGGCGAGTGTTCAAGTGTCCGACGACGTGCTAGGCACTGTGTCTTTGGCCGAGCACGGTATGGGGATTTGTCAGACTTACGACTTTATTGTCCGGGAACGGATTCAAAGCGGACGCCTGGTGCCGCTGCTCGAACAGTCGGGTGGACGGTCCCGACCGTTCTCGGTGATTTTCCCGCCTCATCGCCAGCTATCGGCCGCGTCCCGGGCGCTGATCGACTTCTTGACCCGCGAGGTGGCGGATCAAGCCCACACGCCACTCAACGAGCGTCAAGCGATCGAGTAGGTTGGATAATCGGTATATCCCTTGGCTCCGCCACCATAACTCAGTGCGCGGTCTGGTTTTAACAACGGCCAGTCGTTGTGCAAGCGTTCAACCAGGTCGGGGTTGGCGATAAAGGGTTCACCGAATGCGGCGAGGTCAATCAACCCGTTGCGCAGGAATTTCTCGGCACGCTCTTTGGTCATACCCCCGGCGAGAACCAATGTTCCTTGGTAGTGGCTGCGAAATTTTTTCAGGAAGTCGTCTGGAATCGGCGAGCTGCCACGCGACAGTTGATCCATGAAATGGACGTAGGCCAATCCACGCCGAGAAAGCTGATCGGCGACATACAGGTAGGTTTCTTCGATGTCCTCGTAAAGCCCCATGTCGAACAGGCCGCCAAAAGGTGACAGGCGTATGGCCGTGCGTTGCGCACCAATTCGTTCAATGACGCTATCGACCACTTCCAGCAAAAAGCGCGCGCGGTTTTCTAGGGTATCGCTGCGGTATTCGTCCGTCCGGTCATTGACCAACGGATTGAGGAATTGCTCGATCAGGTAGCCGTTCGCTCCATGCAGTTCAATGCCGTCGAAGCCGGCATCAATTGCATTGGCGGCTGCCTGGGCAAAGTCACGAATGACCTCTTTGACTTCGTGTGTGCCGAGGGCGCGGGGGCTGGAGACATCGACTGGCCCGGGCTCACCACGTTCAGTCATGCCCCAGGCCTGGGAGTTGCGGGCAATCCGAGAGGTCGAGCTGACGGGTGCGATACCGTCCGGCTGAATGCTGACATGGGAGACACGTCCGACATGCCATAGCTGCGTAAAGATAACGCCGCCGGCATCGTGGACAGCCTGAGTCACTTTGCGCCAGCCATTGATCTGTGGCGTGGTGTAGATGCCGGGGATGGCCAGAAAGCCTTCAGCCGAGCGTGAAATCGGAGTGCCTTCGGTAATGATCAGTCCGGCGCTGGCCCGTTGGCTGTAGTAAAGCGCGGTCAGTTCGTTGGCGACGCCATCGGGGTTGCGAGCCCGGGTCATCGGTGCCATTGCGATGCGATTACGTAGGGTCAGCACGCCAGCCTGGCAGGGGTCGAATAATGTGCTCATGGAAACCTGTCCTCACTTGATGATGCTCAAGAGGGTAGGCGCCGGGTAGCTCGCTGATAACCTGGCAACGCTGAACATGTTCTGTGAGGTTGTTTCACAACTGCGCGGGACACAGTGAGTGCCTAGACGGTTTTGCATTAGGCTATATATGTGAATCCTGTTCACAAGCCAAGTGAACTGTATCCCATTATTTCTGTGATTTTTAGTGAAGCGCTTGTGATATTTTTTCACTAATAATTCAGAGGGAGAATGACGTGGATAACAGAGCGGGTGAGATGTCGGTCTTCGTGCGGGTTGTCGATGCCGGTAGCTTTTCGCAAGCCGCACGCCAGATGCTGATGACGCCTTCAACGGTCAGCAAATTGATTGTTCGCCTGGAGTTGCGTCTGGGCGTTCGCCTGCTGGAGCGCTCGACACGCAAGCTGTCATTGACGGATGAAGGGCGCATTTACTATGAGCGCAGTAATGCGTTACTGGCAGAACTCGATGACGTCGAACGGGTATTGGCGCAAGGTGCACAGAAGGCTCGCGGAACAGTGCGCATCAATGCCTCGGTAGCGTTTGGTACGTTGGCGATCGAACCCAACTTGCCAGCTTTCTGGGAGGCTCATCCCAATATTCAAATCAACCTGTCCCTGTGCGATGACATCGTCGACATGTACCTGGATCGAACGGACATCGCTTTCAGGGTCGGCGTATTGAACGACTCGACGCTGCGCGCGAGGACGATCGGTGTTGCGCGCCGAAAGATAGTCGCCTCACCCCTTTACCTGGAAAAGTACGGTGTCCCCGAGACCCTCGAAGAGCTCGGCGAGCACAATTGCTTAAGTTTCAATTTCCGACGTGCGAGTCCGGTCTGGCCCATGCATCAAAGTGGCCGCATTGTTGATCGCATTGTCCAGGGCAACCTGCAAGCCAACAACGGCGAGACCGTTCGGCGTATGGCCATAGCCGGGGTGGGGATTGCCCGATTGGCCGACTTTCACATTGACGAGGACCTCGCCGCCGGCCGATTGGTCGAGGTGCTCGCGCAGACCGGTCACGACTGCGAGGAAGTCCACGCGCTGTATCAGGGCGGTCAGCATGTGCCCCAGCGTATTCGGACGTTCCTCGACTTTATGGTGCCGCGCCTGCAAGCCTTCATGAGCCGCGGGTAAACCTGCTGCCGTCGTCAGTCCCGGGACTCGATGACGGCCTTCAGGCGTTGCAGCCCTGTGCGATAGAGCGCCTCGAAATGCGCGACGACCTGCGCTTCTTCTGCGCCCTGGACAAGAAAGGTGCTGGACCAGGACGCCAGCGTCCCGCCTTTGCCATCGTTCTGCGCTGACATCGTGCCGACATAATCTACGACCGGAGACGGGCCTTCGAGCAGGGCATATCTGTAGTGCTTTGCTTCCTCGTCAAAGGTGAGCAAGCGCTCGACAATGACCGCGCCATCGGCGGTTCTCAGGTGACGCAGGCGTCCGCTGTCGCTCAAGCTGCTGCTGGCGATGACATCGAGCCAGCGGGGAAGCCAATCGAATCCACCGAGAAGCGACCAGACGTCTTCGGCAGGGCGTGCAATGCTAATAGAGACACGAACTTCACTCATGTTTTCACCTGTAAGGGAGGAGGGTATTCAAAGCAGCACTGATGCAACCAGCCAGAGATTGGCGGCGCTGATCAGCAGGAAAATACACCAGGCCATGACGGCGACCGGGCGTGAGATAGCAAAGTCACCCATCAGCGTTTTATCGCGGGTGAAACGAATCAACGGATAGACCGCAAACGGCAGCTGTACAGACAACACCACCTGAGAAAGCACCAACAGATCACCTACCGCGGCGTCGCCCAGCCAGAGGATCCCGCACAACGCGGGCACCATGGCCAGCAGACGGGTGATGACGCGCTGCTTCCACAATGAAACCTTCAGTTTCAAGAACCCTTCGAGCACAACCTGACCAGCGAGGGTGCCGGTCAACGTCGCGCTTTGCCCCGAGGCGAGCAGTGCCAGGGCGAACAGCACGGCGGAGAGGGCCACACCGGTGAGAGGTGTCAGTAGTTGATGGGCTTGCTCGATCCCGCCGATATCCGTGTGTCCGCTGTCGTGGAAGACGGCGGCAGCCACCAGCAGAATGGCAACCTGGACGGCTGCCGCAATTGAAAGCGCGCGGATCGTATCGTTGGAACCCCGACGCAGGGATAGCTTTACCTGCTCGCTGTCCGGTGTAGCGCGGGTGGACCGGGCCAGTGATGAGTGCAGGTACAAATTGTGTGGCATGACGGTGGCGCCGATGATGCCCACCGCAATGAACAGCGCCCCTGGCTCAGCCAGCGAGCCCAATGAAGGAATGAACCCCTGGAGCAGGGCGTTTGTATCGAGTGTGATCAGTGCCAACTCAATGGCAAAACACAGGACAATGATCGCCACCAGTGCCAGGACAATCTTCTGCACTCGGCCATTGGCGGCTCCCTTCACACCCAGGATGACCAGCGTACTGATAGCGGTCAGCACGATGCCGACGCTCAGCGGCAGGTTGAACAGCAGTTTGAACGCCAATGCCGCACCCAACACTTCGGCGATGTCGGTGGCGATGATGGCGATCTCCGCCATTGCCCAGTGCACAAGTGTGGCTTGCCGCCCATAGCGAAGACGGCAGGTCTGGGCAAGATCCTGCCCTGTGACGACGCCCAGACGCAGGGCGAGTGTTTGCAAAAGCATGGCCGCCAGGCTCGACAACACCACCATGAACAGCAGGCTGTAACCGAATTGAGCACCCGCGGCGATACCGGTGGCCCAGTTGCCGGGGTCCATGTAACCCACTGCGATCAACAGCCCGGGGCCCATTAATAGCGAAAGGCGTCCGGGCACCGGTGATTGCTGGGCGGCTGGCTCGTCGGGTCGTTCCGACAAAGAAGTCTGTGCCGTCATCGATCAATGCATCCTGTGGGGCCAGGGACGATGGGGCAGGCGCGCCAGCACCAGGGAATGAATGAACAAAAGAATGCCGGTAACCGAGAGGGTTGCCGATATGTTTCCGCTCATAGCGTGGGCTGCCAACAGAAATACCAGCGCTGCCAATTGGGTCAGCAGACGCTGGGTCAGCGAAGCACGTTTAATCCTCGACGCCTCAAACAAACGGCCAGGCCAAACATCTGGCCTGGCTCGGGAGAACGCTAAAGCGGCGATGGCCACCACGACGTAGATGCAGACACCCATAGCGGCAGTGCCGCCAGTCAGCACCAAAACGATGGCGCTGACCGTGAGCAGCAGTGCAATAACAACGAATGCAATGCGGTTATGGCTCATGGTGCTTCGCTCAGTCCCATGGGTGCATCGACCCGCAAACGCAAAACATGGAATGGCGGCTGACTGGTGTCCTCACCCGCATTGAGCAAGGGATGACGGTGCAGTTGGTTGGCCGTGATGTAGAGCCATTTCCCTTGGGCATCGAGTTCGACGCCATCCGGCCAGCCGAGCAACTGATCGTCTTTGACCAGAATGCGGTAGCCTGCCGGAGAGGCCAACCCGATCGCGTTGCTGGCAATGTCGGTCACGTAGACGTTGCCCTCTGCGTCGACATCAAAACCATCGCAATGCGGTTTCTCGCACCAGTACTCTACAGCTTCGTCCTGAGGTGTGAGGCCTGACGGTTGTGCGAGGATTTCGGTGGCTATCCGATAGACCTTGCGTGCCGACATCGAGCCGAAATAAACCCAGCGGCCCAACGGATCGATGGCGATAGGATTGAGGCCATAGCGGTAAGGAATGACTTCGCCTTCTGGCGTGCGCAGCGAAAGCGGTTTTCCGTCGACCATCAGCGGCACATCGCCGGGCATCAACCCTGGGTAACACTCCAGTGATCGCCACGAAAGGCCGGTTTGCAAGTCGACCACGACAATGGCCGGATAGTCGCTTTCGCCAGAAGGGTTCATCGTCATGTCTGCGATGTAAATGCGCTGACGTCGCCAGTCGATCACAAAATCTTGGGTGAATGAGCTTGGGCGGAGCACGTTCTGAGGCAGCACGATCAGGCGTTGCAGCCGGTTCTCGTGGTCATTCCAGGCAATCAGCCGCGGCTGTTGCTGCGGACCGCCCATATCGAGTATCCAGACGATGCCCTCGGGGTCGGTGCGGATGCCGATCACGGCGGACATCCCGCGGCCATCCGCTGTGGGCTTCCCTGCCCAGGTTTCATTGGGGTAAGCCGGGTGTTGACCGTCCTGGGCGACCGCACGCACTGAAATGTCCGGTGCGATGATGGCGGATACCGAGACCAGCACTCGCCCGTCGGGCATGACGGTCGGATTCCCCGGCCGCTCGACCGGGAATGTCGCAAAGATCTCCAGTTGATGAGTGTTCATGACAGCGCCTTGACGAAAGAGGCCGCGGTGCCGGCAGTCGGATCGACGAAGATGATGTCGCTGGGGTCGCGTCGTGGCGTGTCGACCGAGACCATGAACAGCGGGTGTTCGAGTATCTCTGGCATGCCGTGGATGGTGAACTTCTTGAAGAACAGCATCTCGCCCGGACCCACTTCGAACGGTTCGCGGTCACCCATGAAAAAGCGCGCGCGCCCGGACATGATGATGAGGTACTCATCACAGGTCGCATGATAGTGAGCGGGCGTCGGGTGGTAGACCCGGAAAACCCGTCCGCTGGCTTCGTCTTCGTCGGTCAAACGGGTATCAACCAAGAGTGTGTCAGCGGTCTCGGGGAACGTTTTGACGATCGCATTGAGATCGAACGAGGCGTGAGGTGCGGCCTCTACCAGTTTTTTTCGGGTGATTACTTCGGACATCTTGTAACCCTCATTCAGGCGCTCTTTTGAGGAACGCTGTGATGTTGTTTGTGGGTTCAGGATAAGCATTGGGTGGGTAGCGGAGAACGCAGTGACCGCGCACAAGATTTGAGAATGCAAATAACAACTGTGTGGGTCTTGTGGCGTTGGTTTTGCGAATTCAATTCCAAACAGCTACGCCCGTTGATGCATTTCTGAGGTGCAGGACGTGCGGCATAGTGATGAGTACTCACTATCGAGTCCAGCTGCGTCGGAGACACAAGATGCAAGTCAGAGCTGCTGTTCTAAGACACATGAATGTTGCCCCACCTTATGCACAGAGCAAACCGATTGTGATCGAGACAATCGAACTGGCACCACCGGGACCGGGCGAAGTGCTGGTGCGTATCCGCGCCGCCGGCCTTTGTCATTCCGACCTGTCGGTGATCAATGGCGACCGTCCTCGGCCGATGCCCATGGCGCTCGGCCATGAAGCCGCAGGCGTTGTCGAAGCGCTGGGTGAAGGGGTCAGTGACCTGGAGCCGGGTGATCATGTGGTCATGGTGTTCATGCCCAGTTGCGGCCACTGCCTGCCTTGTGCAGAAGGTCGTCCAGCCCTTTGTGAACCTGGAGCAAAAGCCAACGCGGCCGGGACATTGATCAACGGTTCGGTGCGGTTGAGCAGCCCGGCAGGTCATGTCCACCATCATCTGGGCGTTTCGGCGTTTGCCGAGTACGCCGTGGTGTCGCGTAACTCAGTGGTCAAGATCGACCGCGATTTGCCCTTCGTAGAAGCTGCGCTCTTTGGTTGCGCGGTGTTGACCGGGGTTGGCGCCGTGGTCAATACCGCGCAATTGCGCGTGGGCTCGACTGCCGTGGTGATTGGCCTGGGCGGTGTCGGCCTGGCTTCAGTATTGGGTGCAAGAGCTGCCGGGGCGAGCAAAATCATTGCCGTTGACCTGTCACCGGAAAAGCTCGCCCTGGCCAAAGAAGTGGGTGCAACCGCTGTGGTCAACGGTGGCGACCCGGACGTTGTCGAGCAAGTACGGCAACTGACCGGTGGCGGCGCCGACTACGTTTTCGAAATGGCCGGTTCGCTCCGGGCACTCGATAACGCCATGAAAATGACTAAGCGTGGAGGCATGACCGTGACCGCGGGCCTGCCGCCGCCCGGTTCGGCGCTGCCGGTCAATGTTGTCCAGTTGGTGGGCGAGGAACGCACGCTCAAGGGCAGCTACATCGGCACCTGTGTGCCGCTGCGCGACATTCCGCGCTTCATCGAGCTCTATCGCGATGGTCGCTTGCCGGTGGATCGACTGCTCAGCGGCCGGCTCAAACTGGAAGACATCAACGAAGGTTTCGACCGACTGCACGATGGTAGTGCGGTCCGTCAGGTCATTGAGTTTTGAGGAGCGACAGCATGGCCGATACAAACTTCCTGGCAACGCTCGACGACCCTACGTTGTTCCGTGAGGCGAACTTCATCAATGGCCAGTGGCTGGAGGTTGGCGAGGGACGCAGCATCACTGTGACTAACCCGGCCACCGGTAAGGTACTGGGGCGCGTGCCTTCATTCGGGGCCAGTGAAACCGCCCTGGCCATCGCCGCCGCCAAGCGCGCGCAACCGGCGTGGCGAGCGCTCACTGCCAAAGAGCGCGCGGTAAAACTGCGCTACTTGTTCGAGCTGATGATCACCCACCGCGAAGACCTTGCGCGGATCATGACGGCCGAACAAGGCAAACCGCTGGCCGAAAGTCGTGGCGAGATTACCTATGCCGCGTCTTTCATTGAATGGTTCGCAGAGGAGGGCAAGCGCGTTTATGGCGATACCATCGCCTCCCATTCAACGACCAGCCGCATCATCGTCCAGAAAGAACCGATCGGTGTGTTTGCGGCGATTACCCCCTGGAACTTCCCCGCAGCGATGATTACCCGCAAGGCCGGGCCAGGTTGGGCGGCTGGTTGCACCGGTGTACTGCGGCCGGCCAGTCAGACACCCTTTTCGGCGATTGCCATTGCAGTATTGGCCGAGCGCGCCGGTCTGCCGGCCGGCGTTTGCAACGTGATTACCGGGCCGGGCAGTGAAATCGGGGCCGAACTGACCTCAAACCCGGACGTGCGCAAGTTGTCCTTCACCGGTAGCACCGAGGTCGGTGCCACACTGTTGGCCCAATGCGCGCCGACGATCAAAAAGACCAGCATGGAACTCGGCGGCAACGCACCTTTTATCGTGTTTGACGATGCTGATCTGGATGCTGCGGTGCAGGGTGCGCTTGCGTCCAAGTACCGAAACGCCGGGCAGACTTGTGTGTGCGCTAACCGTCTGCTGGTCCAGGACGGTATCTATGATGCTTTCGCCGCCAAACTGAAAACCGCCGTCGAGGCGCTGAAAGTGGGCAGCGGATTTGAGGACGGTGTGACGATCGGCCCGCTGATCGACGACAACGCCGTGCGCAAGGCCGAGGAGCATGTCGCCGATGCGCTCTCGCGTGGAGCTTCGGTGCTGACCGGTGGCGAGCGTCACCCGCTGGGGGGTAGTTTCTACTGGCCGACCATCCTGGTGAATGTACCGCGGGAGTCGAAAGTGTTCCGCGAGGAGACCTTCGGCCCGGTGGCGCCGTTGTTCCGTTTCACCACCGAGGCGCAAGCCATCGAGATGGCCAACGACACCGAATTTGGTTTGGCCTCGTATTTCTACAGTCGCGATATCGGCCGGATCATGCGCGTGGCTGAGGCGCTGGAGTGCGGCATTGTCGGGATAAACGAAGGACTGATCTCGACGGAAGTGGCGCCGTTCGGTGGAGTCAAATCGTCGGGACTTGGTCGTGAAGGCTCCAAGTACGGTATCGAGGATTATCTTGAGATCAAATACCTTTGTCTGGGAGGTATTGATCGCTGAAAGTGTGGGGGAGATGGTCGCCAGGCCATCTCCTTTTTTTTGAAGTTAGATAATCCTGCCTGATTTTTATATTCTTGTTTTTCATCCTGTCTTAATAATTGTTGTTCGCGCGAGCCATCAGTGAATGCGCATCACAAGTCATTGTCCTGTGGCGCCAGATCGGCGCGATGTTGTTTGTGGAATTCTTGTTCTAGAGCGTTCGCTCTTGTCTTTTAGTCAATATTGTTTTTGTATTCCTGCGGTTTATCTTCGGCGAGTGGTGCTGGAAAATCCTTCCATCCTAATCACTACCGAGATTTTCCCACATGACTTGCTTTAAAAAAATCGTTGCCCTGTTTGCCACCTTGGTTGCTCTTTCTGGATCTTTTTCAGTTCATGCAGAAGAGTCTGGTGCATTTATTGATCGTAATAAAACACTGAATGAGCACGCTGTCGGAAGTTGATGGTACCTGTTTTAAACGAATGAACTGTTGTTTTAGTTTTACCAACTCCGGAGAACGCAAAAGTGAACGTGCATATAACGGGGAAACCTGCAGCAACCCCAGTCAGATCGAAGGTGATAAAAGGTGCAACGTTTTCAGCGATCAGCCTTGCACTGGTGGCGGCCTTGACCGGTTGTGGCCCGGATAAAGACGGCGACGTGGCCGCCGCTCCGAGCGTCACGGTCAGTCAGCCGGTCAAGTCGGTGATCACCGATTGGGACAGTTTTACCGGGCGCTTCGAGGCCACCGACTCGGTGGATGTCCGTTCGCGGGTCAGCGGCTATCTGGAGAAAGTCGCGTTTCAGGACGGAGCCATCGTCAAGAAGGGCGACCTGCTGTTTGTGATTGATTCGCGCTCCTTCCAGGCCGCTGTGATCCAGGCGCAAGGTAAACTGGCGCAGGTGCGCTCGCAACTAGCCCTCGCCGAGCAGGAGTTTGCCCGCGCCAACGTCCTGATCGAATCCAAAACCATCGCGCGCAGCCTCTATGACCAACGCCTGCAAGCGCGTCAGGCCGCGCAGGCCGAAGTCCTCAGTGCCGAAGGGGCGTTGAGCGCAGCGAAGCTGGACCTGGAATTCACCCACATCACCGCGCCCATGACCGGGCGGATCAGCCGCAAGCTGATCAGCGAAGGCAACCTGGTCAACGGCGGCAACAGCAGCGCCACGTTGCTGACCACTATCGTCTCGATTGACCCGATTGATATCTACTTCGAAATCGATGAGCAGAGCTACCTCAAATACCGCCGCCAGGCGAATACTGCCGCCAATCAGAGTCAGGTGCGCATTGCCTTGCCGGGTGAAGTCGAGCCGAGCATGACCGGGCGCATGGACTTCATCGACAACCGTCTTGATCAGTCGACCGGGACCTTGCG
The DNA here is from genome assembly GCF_030209165.1 of Pseudomonas sp. fls2-241-R2A-110. Lineage (NCBI taxonomy): Bacteria > Pseudomonadati > Pseudomonadota > Gammaproteobacteria > Pseudomonadales > Pseudomonadaceae > Pseudomonas > Pseudomonas sp. fls2-241-R2A-110. The sequence continues at coordinate 88,552 of NZ_JARVSN010000025.1, forward strand.
TCAGCGAGCCCGCGTCAGTAACAAAGACCTGCATTTGAGCCCGGGGCAATTTGGCCGGGTGCAGTTCTCCAGTCAGGCGCCTTACTCGGCATTGCTCCTGCCGGACACCGCAATCGGCGTCGATGCGACCCGTAAAGTCGTCTACGTGCTCAATGCGCAGAACAAGGTTGAAGTTCGCCCGGTGACGCTCGGCAAACTGCATGACGGTTTGCGCGAAATCGCCAGCGGCTTGCAGGCGCAGGACCGGGTGATTGTCGATGGCCTGCAACGCGTGCGGGCCGGTGATACGGTGACGGCTCAGGAGCGCTCGCTGGCCCAGGCCGCGAAAGCGATGGACAACCAGGAGGCGCCGCTATGAGCCTGGGACGCACGTCCATCGAACAACCCGTATTGGCGATTGTGCTGTCCATCGTCCTGATGATTATTGGTGGCCTGGCCTATCTAGTGCTGCCGACTTCCGAGTACCCGGACATTGCACCGCCCACTGTGGTGGTCACCGCGACCTATCCCGGCGCCTCGGCGCAGACGGTCGCCGAGACCCTGGCGATCCCCATCGAACAGGAGGTCAACGGCGTTGAAGACATGCTCTACATGTACAGCCAGGCGACGTCCGATGGCAGCCTCAACCTGACCGTAACCTTCAAACCCGGCACTGATGTCGACAAGGCGCAGGTCCTGGTGCAGAACCGTGTGGCGCTGGCCACGCCGCGTCTGCCGGAGCCAGTGCAGCGCAGTGGCGTGACGGTCCGCAAGTCCTCGCCGACGCAGCTGTCGACGATTTTCATCTCGTCACCCAAGGGCACTTACGATCAGCTGTACGTCTCGAACTTCGCGATTCGTAACGTCGCCGACGTGCTCAAGCGTATCGATGGTGTCGGCGACATCAACCCGCTGGGCGCGCGCGAGTATTCGATGCGCATCTGGCTCGACCCGGAGCGTGTGGCAGCTTTCAATCTGACGCCTGCAGACATCATCGCCGCAGTGCGTTCGCAGAACACGCAGGTGGCCGGTGGGGTAATCGCCCAGCCGCCGGTGGCGTCCCAGGCCTTTCAGCCGAACCTGATCTTCGAGGGGCGCCTGAAGGAGCCCACCGACTTCGACAACATCGTCCTCAAGTCGGGTACGGCCGGGCGTTTGGTGCGTCTCAAGGATGTGGCGCGCACGGAGATCGCCGGGCTGGCGTACGTCAATAACACCTATTACTTGCGCAACCCGGCCATCGGCCTGCAAGTGCTGCAACGTCCGGGCGCCAACGCCCTGGCGACGATGAAAGTGGTCGAAGAGACCATGGAGAAAATCGGCAAGGACTTCCCGGAGGGCATCGAATACAGCATCGGTTACAACCCGACGGCGTTCATCGCCGACAGTATTGGTGAGCTAGGCAAGACCATCTATGAGGCGGTGATCCTCGTGGTGCTGGTGATCATGATCTTCCTGCAAGGCTGGCGGCCATCGATCATTCCGATTCTGGCCATCCCTGTGTCGTTGGTGGGCACCTTTGCGGTCATGGCGATGCTTGGTTACTCGGTCAACAACCTGACGTTGTTCGGTCTGGTGCTGGCCGTTGGAATCGTGGTCGACAACGCCATCGTGGTAGTGGAGAACGTCGAGCGGCATCTCGCTGATGGCAAGAACCCGCTGGAAGCGACCATCGTGACCATGCAGGAAATTGGTGGTGCGTTGATTGCCATTACCCTGGTGTTGTGTGCGGTGTTCATACCGACCGCGTTCATTCCCGGCATTTCCGGTGAGTTCTTCCGTCAGTTCGGGGTCACGATTGCAGTGGCCACAGCGATCTCGTTGTTCAACTCGGTGACCCTGTCACCGGCCTTGGCGGCGATGATCCTGCGCCGACATGACCCCGACACTCATCACAAGCCAAAAACAGGCGTCTTCGGCGTGCTTAAACGCGCGGCTGATGGCTTCAACCGTGGCTTCCTGAAGCTCTCTTCGAGTTATGCCGGCAGCGTACGCGGCCTGGTGGCCAGAACACCGTTGATGTTGGCGATCTACGCGGTGCTGATTGCCGCGACCGCTTACCTGTTGGTGTCTACCCCCAAGGGCTTCATCCCGGTTCAGGATCGTGGCTACCTGGTGGTCATCGTGCAGCTGCCCGATGGCGCTTCGCTGGAGCGGACTAACCAAATTTCGCAACAGATCGAGGCGATTGCCCTGGACGTATCGGGTGTGGACCGGGTGCCGACGTTCTCCGGTTTCTCGATGGTGACGGGTACCAGTTCCTCGAACTCGGCCGGTCTGGCGCCGGTGTTCCTGCCGTGGTCCGAGCGAAAGGTGCATGGCTTGACCTCGGATAAAATCGCCGAAGACTTGCGTGAGCGCCTGAAAGTGGTCAGTGGTGCAACGGTGATTGTGGCCACGCCGCCGCCGATTCAAGGTCTGGGTAGCACGGGGGGGTTCTCCATGCGCCTGCAGGATACGGCTGGGCTGGGCACTGAAGCCCTGGCCAAAGCGACCGACGACCTGATTACCGCCGCCAACGCCACCCAAGGCATGACTGGAGTGTACTCACCGTTCTCGGCCCGGACGCCACAGGTTTTCGTCGAACTGGACCGCGAGCGGGCGGAAATGCTCGGCGTACCCAGCAGCCAAATCAACCAAGCCATCGAGACTTACTTTGGCTCGTCCTATATCAACGACTTCAACCTGGTCGGGCGTACCTATCGTGTGACGGCACAGGCCGACTTGCCGTACCGCGTCACGCCGGAGGATCTGGCGCGGGTCAAGGTGCGCAACGATGCCGGGCAGATGGTCCCGATTGCCAGCGTAACGCGTCTGCACGAGGCACTGGGGGTAGAGCGGTTCCCGCGCTACAACCTGTTCCCGACCGCAGAAATCAACGGCGATACTTTGCCCGGCCTGGGTTCCGAATTCGGGATCAAAACCATGGAGCGCCTGGCTGAAGAGACGCTGCCGGCCGGTATTACTTATCAGTGGACCGACCTCAGTTACCAGCAGACCACTGCTGGCAACATGGGCCTGTTGGTGTTCCCGCTGTGTGTGATCTTTGTGTACCTGGTGCTGGCGGCGCAATACGGCAGTTGGAGCCTTCCACTGGCAATTCTGCTGATCGTGCCGATGTGTCTGTTGGCGGCTGCCGGTGGCGTACGCCTGATGGGGCTGGACATCAACATCCTGACTCAGATCGGTTTCATCGTATTGGTGGGACTGGCGGCGAAAAATGCGATTTTGATCGTCGAAGTGGCCAGGCAGCAGGAGAAGGAAGGTCAGGGCATTGTCGATGCAGTGGTTGAGGCGTGTCGTCTGCGTTTGCGTCCGATCCTGATGACATCGCTGGCATTCGTCCTGGGTGTGTTGCCGTTGGTCATGTCCGAAGGGGCGGGTTCTGAAATGCGTCAGGCCGTCGGTTCGGCGGTGTTCTTCGGGATGATCGGCGTCACGTTGTTCGGTCTGTTGTTCACGCCGGTTTTCTATGTGTTGATCCGTCGCCTCGCGGGCGGCGAGCGTCAGGTCAACGCTCCTACCCTCCATTCTGAACAGGGCGTGGCCCATGAATAACTTTCTTCGTAGCCCAGGCTTGGTGTTGGGAGCGGCGCTACTGAGCGCGTGTGCTTCGCCGCTCATGCCGCCCAAGAACGAGGTACCGGTCGAGCGTTTTGTCAACGCTCAAACGGCACAGCCAGCAAGCGTCACCGATCGTTGGTGGACGCGTTATCAGGACCCGCTGCTGGACCGTTTGGTCGAGCGTGCCCTGGGGCAAAACCTTGACCTGCAGATTGCTCTGGCGCGGATCGATGCCGGGCGCGCATTGCGCAACATCAGTGCGGCCTCTGGCAGCCCGCAGGTTGATCTCGGAGCAAGCGTGGCGCGTCAGCGGATCTCTGCGGATCAGGCCGGTTTTACTGATTCGCTGATCACCGAGCCGACTTCGGTCGGGTTGAGTGCCGCCTGGGAAATCGATTTGTTCGGCCGTATCCGCGAAGGCGTGCGTGCGGCTGATGCCGACCTCAACGCGACCGAGGAAGAGGCGCGGGGTGTGCGGGTGGCGCTGATCACCGAAGTGGTCCAGGTCTATGCCGAGGCGCGCGGTCTGGAAGAGCGCTTGGCGATCATCAAGCAAAGTGCTGCCAGTCAGGCGCAGACCTTGCAGTTGACTGAGCAGTTGTATGCGGCCGGGGACAGTCCTGAAGCGGATGTATTGCGCGCACGCTCGCAATCGGATTCTACCGCAGCCCAGGTCCCCGCGTTGCAACTGAACTGGCAACGGTCACTGCATCGGTTGTCGGTTTTGCTCGCCCAGCCGACCGAGACCCTATATCAGCAATTCAAGGACAGTCCGGATTACGTCTCGACGGTGTCGTTGCTGGACGCCGGTACGCCAGCGGATCTATTACGTCGACGTCCCGATATACGCGCCGCCGAAGCACGCTTGATTGCGGCCTACGCGCGAATCGGTGTGGCCAAGGCAGATATGTTGCCGCACCTGAGCCTATCAGCCGCCCTGGGGTCTTTGATTGACGGTGTGAGCGCCGCCAATCTGGCCAATTCTACGTTTTGGTTGGCAGGCTTGAATGCCAGCGTGCCGATGCTCGACGGTGGCCGTCGGCGTAACGTGGTGGATCTTCGTGATGCCGAAGCGCGTCAGGCGTTGCTGAGCTACCGACGCACCGTGCTGACGGCCGTTTCCGAGGTGGAGTCGTCCTTGGCCGCTGCGCAACGCAATGCCGAACGTCAGACCTTCCTGTCGAGTGCCGCCAGCCAAGCCAGTTCAGCCGCCGAGCAGATTCAGCGAGCCTGGCAGGCCGGGGAGACGCCATTCCTTGATGTGTTGCAGGCTCAGCGGGTGCAGTTGGCTGCGCAGAATGCGCTGTCCCAGGTCAAGACTGCACAGTGGCAGAATCAAGCCGCGTTAGTGAATGCGCTAGGGGGGTAGGTAACGACAACTGTAATACTTTGCGCGCAAGCCCGCCTTCACAGGTTATGAGATGCCTGTAAGGGCGGCCTTGCGCGCAACTGGTCAAAACAAACAACGAGAATCAAATTTTCTCGATCGGCACACCGTGGTTGTTTTTCCACATCAACACCACGGCACTGGCGATGACTGCGACAACGATCAAATAGACATTGAAGATCCAGCCAATGTTTTCCGAGTACAACCAGGTCGTCAGATAGGAGGCTGTACCACCGAACACCGCAACGCCCAGAGAGATGCACACCCCAAACATTCGAGTGCGATAGCGGGTCGGGATCTGCTCGGAGATCGATGCCGGTTTACATCCGGTGATGAAGGCCACTAACAGCAAACCTGCTGTTTGCGCCACCATCAGAGTCCATGGCTGGTTATTAATCAGTCCCCACAGCGGAAACAGCGTGGCGGCAATCCCCAACAAAGAAATCAGTGCTGAAATCTTCCGCCCCCACAGATCTGATATCCAGCCGGAAATTGGCAGAAACACCAGGTAAATGACCTGTGCAATGCAGCTCATGGTGAACGCGCTGCGCGGGTCCATGCCTTTGACGCTGATGGCGTAGATCGAGGCCGAGGTGACCCAGGTGTAGTAGGTCAACGTGGCACCGGCTTCATAAAGAAACAGACGAACGCCGTGCTGGATGATCTTGCCACGGCTCCAGGCTGGCGCTGTCGATTCACCGCCAGCGCTTGGCGAATGTTCGCTTTCCATCATGTTGCGACGCAGCCACAAGGCGAAGACTGCCAGCAGGCCACCAGTTGCGAAGGGGATACGCCAGCCCCATTCCTGCATTTCACTTAACGACAACATTGACGTCAGCAATGCCATGTAGAACGTCGCCAGTAACGAGCCGCAGCCAACGGCGATAAACACAGTGCTTGACCACAGTCCTCGGCGTTTGGGTGGCGCGATTTCAGCGATGTAGGCGTAAGACGTGGTGGTTTCACCGCCATGGGCAAAACCTTGTACCAGCCTGGCCAGCAACAAGAGTCCTGAAGCCCAACTGCCAATCGAGTCATAGGAGGGAATAAAGGCGATCAGCAGACTCGCGCCAGCCATCAACAACATGGTGCTGAGCAACACCATGCGTCTGCCTAGTTTGTCGGCGAGGATGCCGAAGAAGATGCCGCCAATCGGCCGTAACAGAAACCCGGCGGCAAATACCGCCAAGGTGTTGAGCAGGGCAGAAGTGGCGTTGCTTTTATCGAAGAGTGCGGCGGCGATGTAGACCGATGCCACGGTGTAGATTGTCCAGTCGAACCACTCCAGCAAGTTGCCGACGCCGGTGGCCATCAATGACTTTCTGCGTAAGGACGTATGTGTTTTGCCTTGCCCGATCGAGTAATCGGACAGGGTCTCGGTGATGTTATTCATTGTTGGCTCCGAGATGTTTCATGAACCACGGGATGTGGCGGGTGACGATGGGGTTGCGTAAGGCTCCCTGAAAAAAACGTGGTCTCCAGTCCAGTAAAAATCCCCTGTGGGAGCGAGCTTGCTCCCACAGGGCGGGTATCAGGCGTTGAGGTGTGCCAACGCCACCTCCTCGATCCCGGCAGCATCGAGCTTGTAGTGTTCGTACAAGTGCGTCGGCGGGGCGATCAGGCTGTATTCGTCGTAGATGCCGTGGCGCTTGAGCTTCACACCAACGCCTTCGTCCGCCAGGACTTCGGCCACCGCAGCGCCCAGGCCGCCGAGCACGTTGTGCTCCTCGACCGTCATCATGCGTTTGCTGCGTGCCGCCGCCCGCAGGATCGCGTCACGGTCGATCGGCTTGATCGACGCCATGTCGATCACGCCCACGGAACGGCCTTCAGCGTTCATTTTTCGAGCTGCGGTAAGGGCCGCATGCACGGTGATGCCGCAGGCGATGATGGTCAGCTCTTCGCCTTCGATATGCTCATGAGCCTTGCCGAACTCGAAGACAACGCCATCCTCGTAAACAATCGGGTCACGACCGCGGCCAATTCGGAAATACACCGGTTTGTCATAAGTGGCCGAGGCTTTGATTGCCGCGACCAGTTGTGGGCCATCAGCCGGTGAAACCACCGCCAGGTCTGCGATCGAACGCATGGTCGCAATGTCTTCAGTGGCGTGGTGCGAAGTGCCGTAGAAACCCAGAGAAATACCCGTGTGGTGACCGATCAACCGCACCGGTTGCGCGGAGTAGGCAACGTCCATGCGGATCTGCTCACAACACAGCAGGCCGAGGAACGAAGCAAAGGTCGCCACGAACGGCATCACGCCACAGGTAGCCAGGCCAGCAGCGGCGGTCACCATGTTCTGCTCGGAGATACCGAACTGCAGGTAACGCTCAGGGTACTCACTGGCAAATTTGTTCAGGCCGTTGGAGTACTGCAAGTCAGCCGAGCCGGCCATCACCGGGTAGCCGGCCTTGGTCAGCTCGATCAGCGCGTCGGACAAATAAGACAAGCCCGGGTTGAGGGCGTTGAGGCCACGGTACTGCCAGGAATTGGAGGAAAGAGGGGCATTCATGATCAGATCTCCATGGCTTCAATTTCAGCGATAGCGCGTTTGGCGTCTTCCGGGTCGAGGTAACCGAGGTGCCAACCAGGTTCGGTTTCCATGTAGGAAACACCTTTGCCTTTGACGGTCTTGGCGATGATGCAGACCGGTTTGTCGCGGGTTTCATCGGCTTTCACCCGACGCAGGGTTTCAGTCACTTCAGCAATGTTGTGCCCGTCGATGACATGAACTTCCCAACCAAACGCTCGCCACTTTTCGTCCAGCGGTTCGATGCCGATCACGTCGTCCACTTGGCCGTCGAGCTGGAAGCCGTTGCGGTCGACAATCGCGATCAGGTGTTTGGCTTTGTGGTGAGCCGCACTCATCGCGGCTTCCCACACTTGACCTTCCTGCATTTCACCGTCGCCGAGCATGACGAACACGTCGTAGACTTCGCCGGTGAAACGCTGAGCCAGGCACATGCCCAGACCGCCGGAGAGGGCGTGGCCAATGGAGCCGGAAGAGAAGTCGATGCCGGGCACTTTGCGCATGTCAGGGTGATCGCCCAGAGGGCTGCCCAAGCGGGTGTATTCATCGAGCCACTCCTTGGGGAACACGCCAAGGTCCGCAAGGATCGGGAACTGGCCCACGGCGGCGTGCCCCTTGCCCATCAGAAACCGATCGCGGCCCGGCCATTTCGGTTCGTCGGGGCGAATCGTCATCACGTCGTAGTAAAGCGCGGAGAACAGTTCCGCGGCGGAAAACACCGAGGTGTAGTGGCCGGTTTTGGCGATTTCAATCAGGCGAATGGTTTCAAGCCGGACGAATTTCGCCCGATCTTTCAACTTGATAACCGTCTCGGGGGAAGGCACAAAATTGCTGGCTTTCCACTGTTCGAGTGTTTTGCGGGGTGCAGACATCTCTACCTCCAATCACAGGCATGAATTTGTTGAATTTGTATCTCAGTGGCGGGTCTTGAACTTCAACGGGGTGGTTGTGAGTTCAATCGTCGATGTTTCAGTGGGTGTTCAGTGGGTCAATCCTTCGAGCGCGCGCATCGCCGCGATCAGTTCGTCGCACGTCAGTGCGCCGCCTGAAATGGAGACAAAGTTGCGGGCGTGAGGGGCCTTCAAGGTGGGTTCGGCCACCCGCATCAACACCGAATCGTCGACGCTGAGTACGCCTAGTTCGGTCAAGTTGCGTGGCAAGCCGATACGTTGATAGAAGCTCAACATATCGCCCATGAGTTCGGCGTCGCGGTCTTCCAGAACCAGCTGTACCAGCAAGCCATACGCCACTTGCCAGCCATGAACCTGCTGTTGCGCGCCAGGGATTTTCGACAGGCCGCGGGTCATCGCATGGGCAATGGACAGTCCACCGCTCTCGAAGCCCAGGCCACTCATCAACAGCACGGCTTCAATCAAGTGATCGAAGGCCACCGTCACCTCGCCGGTGCCGGCCCGGGCCAGTGCCGGTTCGGCATATTGACGAATGACGTGGTAGCACTCGCGTGCCAGCACCAGCCCTGACAGTGCCGGGCGCGCGCCAAACATGTTCACGCCACCGGACTTGAAACACTGCTCGGCTTCGAACTTTTTGGTCAACGCATCGGCAATCCCCGCGAGCAGGAACTGACGCGGTGCCTGGGCGATCAGCGACGTGTCCACCAGCACGTAGCGAGGGCTGACCAGCAAGTGGCCCACTTCGCTTAGTTGATGATTTGCATCGTAGACCACGTAGTTTTTGGAAGTCGGTGCATCATTGGAGGCCACGGTCGGCATGGTGATCAGTGCGCGACCCGAGGTGTGGGCGAGGGCTTTGCCAGCGTCGATGCACTTGCCGCCACCGACGGCCAGGATCATGTCGAATTCGACTTCTGCGGCGGCCAGTCTCAGACCGGAAATCCCGTCGGCGGTGATTTCGCCGTCGAAGGTGATGTAGTGCAACTCGACGTCGGATTGCGCACAGGTGTCATCGAGTCGTTGCTGGATCAGACCCAGCACATAACTGTCGGTGACCACCACGGCTTTGCGTCCGCAGTGCGCCAGATAAGTACCCGCTTGAGCGAGCACTTCAGTGCCTTGGACGTATCGTCCGGGCGAGCCGAAAACCAGATTCATTCAGCACCTCTCACTTCACTGCTTATTGTTATTCGAGGCTCGGCGACAGGATGCCGAGATCTCGGTTTGTTATGATGCATGATATATCATGTTTTTAAGCGGTCAAGCGCTCAATTGACGAGTACCCTCAGGCGATCGAATACCCGCCATCGACCGGCAACGTTGTACCCGTCACATAGCGTGCGTTGTCCGAGACCAGGAAGGCGATCACATTGGCCACGTCTTCTGGCACGCCCCAGGTTTTCATCGGGATACGCCCCATAATGCCTTCGGAGCGTGCCGGGTCTTCGAACGCCCGACGCGACAGGTTTGTCAGGATCCAGCCTGGCGCGACGGCATTGGCCCGCACGCCATCGGTCGCCCAAGCCACCGCCATGCAACGTGTCAGTTCGGAGATGGCCGCTTTGCTCGACGCATAGGCCGGGGTCTTGGCGGAGCCGAAAATCCCCCACATCGAGGCGAAATTCACCACCGCACCACGAGCGGCTTTCAGCCCGGGCAGGGCGGCGTTGGTGATGCGCAACACTGCGGTGAGATTGACATCCATGACGCGACTGAAGCCTTCCAGTTCCCACTCACGGTTGTGGTCAATGATGCCGGCGGCGTTGACGATTGCGTCAACGCGCTTGAACTGTTCGAAGAACGCGATTACCGCCTCGTCGTTAGTCACGTCCAGCTCCTGATAGTGAATGCCCTCGATGCGTTGCTCGGGTTCACCGAGCCCTACGGTGAACACTTCATAACCGTCCGCGTGCAGGCGTTGTGCTGTGGCGAGGCCGATGCCTGAGCCACCGCCGGTCACGATTGCAGTCTTTTTCATGGTTTTTCCTTACGTCTAGTGGGAGGGCGTTTAAACGCCGGTTTTGGAAAACAGAAATTCGGCCAACAGATCGATCTGGCCGGTGATCATGTGTGCGCCTTTATGGATGACGCAGCCTCGCGCAGCGGCGGCGCTCAGCAGTGGGGTGATGTCCGGGTTCATCACCACTTCGCCGACCACCGTGCCGGGGGCGAGCGTCTCGATGGGCAGTGGCAGTGGGTCCTCGGCTTTGAGGCCCAGCGCGGTCCCGTTGATCACCACATCGAAACCCGTCGCGTCGGCGGGGCCTGCATTGATCTGCCGATCAGGGAAAAGCAGCCGCAGTTCGCGCGCCAGTTCTTCGGCCTTGGCCGGTGTGCGGTTGCTGATCACCAGTTCTTGAATCGCTTCGGCGAGCAATGCATGGGCGATACCCGTGGCCGCGCCCCCCGCACCCAGTAACAGCACACGTTTATGACTCAGGTCATGACCTTGCTTTTTCAGGCCGCCGACAAAACCGTCACCATCGAACATGCGCCCGCTGAAGCGCCCGTCGGGCAGACGTTTGGCGACGTTGCATACATTCAGCAGACTGGCCGTGCCTTTGAGTTCATCGCACAATTTCGCTACCTCCAGTTTGTGCGGAACGGTGACAATCACCCCCGCCAGGTTTTCGATTCCGCGCAATCCTTCCCACGCCGTGGCCAGGTTGGCCGGTGAGACTTCCCAGGGCACCAGTACGCCGTCATGACCGAGGCGCTCAAGCAATGGGTTGAAAAACTCAGGGGTGCGCAGGTGTTTGGCCGGGTAAGTCAGATGAACGACTACTTTGGTTTTACCGCTGATAGGCATGTCGAAATTCTCTTTCAGGATTGGATTGCAGAAACGGGCAATGGGGCTCGCCCGAGAATCATATCCGCGGCTTTTTCACCGATCATGATGGACGGTGCATTGGTATTGCCGGAGATCAGATTGGGCATGATCGAGGCATCGACCACCCGCAGATTGCGCAGGCCGCGAACGCGTAGTTGCGGGTCGACCACGGCCATTTCGTCCTCACCCATCTTGCAGGTGCCGACCGGGTGGTACACGGTCTTGGCGCGCTGGTTGATGTAGCTCAGCAACGCTTCATCGCTGCGCACGCTCAGTCCCGGGAAAACCTCTTCGCCGGTGTACGCACGCATGGCCGGTTGCGCGAGAATTTCCCGTGACAGGTTCAAGCCCTTGATCGCGACACGCCGGTCTTCCGGGTGGGCGAAATAACGCGGGTCAATGCGCGGCGGCGTTCCAGCCTTGTTGTCGCCCAGGCGAATTTCGCCGCGGCTCATGGGGCGTAGTACGCAGGTATTTATGGTCGCGCCGGGCTTTTTGATGGCCTCCTGATCGAGGTCGAAAAACACGATGGGCACGAAATGCATCTGAGCATTCGGCCGCTCCTGTGGGTTGTCGGTGTTGACGAACGCACAGGCTTCAGTAACGTTCGAACTGACCGGGCCGCTGCCGAACATCAAATACTGCAAGCCATTTTTCACCGTGTTGAAGGCGCTGTCCTGACCGTAGTAACCGTATTGGCCGTGACAGTAGGCAATCGTGCCCACTTCAGCGTGGTCTTGCAGGTTCTGGCCGACGCCGGGCAGCTCGTGCAGCACCGCAATGCCATGGCGTTGAAGCTCTTCGGCGCGACCGATACCGGACAGCATCAACAGCGTGGGTGACTGAATGGCGCCGGCGCTGAGGATCACTTCTTTGCTGCCGCGCGTCTGCACCCGCTGGCCCTTATGGAGGTATTCGACTCCCACAGCCTGATTACCTTCGATGAGGATGCGTTGCACCGTGGCATCAGTCACGACCGTCAGGCGATCGGTTTTTTCCGCTGCGCGCAGGTACGCCACGGCGGCGCTGCAGCGGCGATTGTTACGCGCGGTGATCTGGTTAAAACCGACGCCATTCTGGCGCTGACCATTGAAATCGGGCGTAAAGGGAATGCCGGCCTGTTGCGCGGCGCGCACAAACCCACGGGACAACTCGCACACTTGCTTGAGGTCGGAGACACCCAGCGGGCCACCGGTCGCGTGGTAGCCATTGTCGAAACGCTCATTGTCTTCAGCACGCTTGAAGTACGGCAGCACCTCGCGAAATGACCAACCGTCACAACCGGCGCTGGCCCAGTCGTCGTAATCCTCGTGCTGGCCGCGGATGTAGATGAGCGCATTCACCGAACTGCCACCGCCCAATACCCGACCCTGCGGAAGAATGCGCTTGCGTCCATCCATTGCGGTTTGCGCTTGGGTTTCATGGCGCGACAACAGTGGGCTGGACAGCAGCCGGGTGAATCCGGCGGGTATGTGAATCAGCGGATGCGTATCGCGGGGACCGGCCTCAATCAGCAGGACCGAGGCGCCAGCCTCAATCAGGCGACCGGTCAGGGCGCAGCCCGCAGAGCCGCCTCCAATGACAATGTAATCGTGCATGCCTTCCTCCGAACCGCATTGTTTTTATTTTCATACATCATATATCTTCGAACCCCCCAAGCGTCAATCCCGCGTTTTTCGAGTTGTTGGTTCGGCAAAAAAGCTGTTGGTGGTTGAAAATTAAATATGATATATCATCGATCCGCCGAGAGATGAGTCTCTCGCAAACGTCCTCAAAGCAATAACAAAAAGCCTCCACGACGAGGCCAGGATGACGAAGACATGACTCAAATGTTTGCTGCACCCGGCCGCTATATCCAGGGCTACAAGGAACTTGATCGACTGCACCGGCATGTGGCCTGGTTCGGTCGGCGTTTTTTAGTGATCACCACCCAGGGCCGCCTCGACAGCCTGAGACAGACCCTGAGTGCCAGTTTCGATGCCGAATTCACGCAACTGCACTACGGCATTTTTTCCGGCGAAGTGACGCGTCAGGAAATCCAGCGGCTTACGGCGAGCATCAACGCCCTTGAATGCGACGGGGTGATTGGTGTCGGTGGCGGCAAGGTGCTGGACGCCGCCAAAGCCGTTGCCAATCAAGCCAAGCTGCCGCTGTGCATCGTGCCCACCATCGTGTCCAACGACGCCCCCACCAGTTCACTCTCGGTGCTGTACACCGAAGCGGGAGCGTTTGATGACGTCCTTTTCTATGAACGCAGCCCGGATGTGGTGGTGGTCGATACCTGGATCATCGCCCAAGCTCCGGTGCGCCTGTTAGTGGCCGGAATGGGCGATGCACTGTCGACGTATTTCGAAGCGCGCACCTGTGTCGAGTCGGACCGGGACAATTTTCTCGGGAACGCCGGTGCCGGGATGAAGGCGGGCGGCGGCGGTGCCAAATCGACGCTGACCTCAATGGCCATCGCTGAGCTGTGTTATCGGGTACTGCTGGAGGATGGCCTGCAAGCCAGGCGTGCCGCGGAAAACCAATGCGTGACCAAAGCCTTCAACCGCGTGGTCGAAGCCAATGCGCTGATGAGTGGCATCGGCTTTGAGAGCAACGGCGTGGCGACCGCCCATGCGGTGTATTGCGGGTTCAGTGAACTGGGGGGCAGGGCGACGATGTACCACGGCGAGTACGTGGCCTTCGGCGTGCTGGTGATGCTGGTGCTGGAAGGCAAATCCAGCCGTGAGCTGGATACGGTGTTGAGGTTCTGCCTGAGTATCGGTTTGCCGCTTACCTTCGAAGACCTGGGCCTGGCCGATATCACCGCGCAAGAACTCGATTGCGTGGCGCGCACTGCTGCCGACCCCAATCAGACCAGCAAGGTCGAACCGTTCGAAGTCACTTTCGATGAAATGAAAGCGGCACTGATCGCGGCGAGCGATCTGGGCGAACTCTATAAAAAAGGCGGGTCGTTGCTGATCGGTTGAGACCGTTGACAGCGCACTTTCCACAACCAAAAGGTGATCTGATGAAAGCATTTCAGGCAAGTCTGCCGTTGACCCTGGATTTCGAAGTCGGGGCAATCAAGCGCATGGGTGAAAAGGTCGAGCCGTTCGGCAAAAAGGTCTTTTTTATGGTTGACCCGTTCCTTCAGGGCAGTGACCTGGTGGCGCAAATTACCGGCAGTTTCACCGAACGCGGCATTGAGTTTGTCGAGTTCTACGACATCGTACCCAACCCTCGGCATACCACGATTGATCGTGCGGTCGAGCTTGTTCGCAACGCAGGTTGCGATGTGGTGGTGGCGGTTGGCGGCGGCAGCGCTATCGACTCGGCCAAAGCCGTGGCTTTCGTTGCCGTTCATGGCGGAAGCTGCTGGGACTATACCGAGCGCCTGGGCGAGGCCGTCACCCGCCCGAAAAGCCGTGGGCTGCCATTGTTGGTGGTACCGACCACTTCCGGCACCGGCACCGAAGCGACCCCTTTTTCGGTGATCAATAACCCCGAACTGGGTCTCAAATGCGCCATCGTCAACCCGTTCATCTACCCCGATGTCGCCTTGATCGATCCACAGATTCTGGTTTCGAAACCGCCGAAGCTGACCGCGTTGACTGCTGTCGACACCTTCTGCCACGCGCTGGAGGCATACATCAGCATCCACTGCACGCCGTGGGTGGAAATGGTTGCTCTGGAGTCGATACGTTTGTTCGCCGCCAATGTCCTTCAGTGCGTAAAGCACGGCGATGACCTGGAGGCCCGCGCACGCATGGCATTTGCCTCGACCCTCGGCGGCATGGCGATAGCAAGTGCCGGCGTAACGGTTTCCCATGCCCTGGGCCAACCGTTGGGGGCGATGACTGATGCGCCGCATGGCGGCACTGTTGCGGCCAGTACGCCTTATGTCATTGGCTGGACGCTGCCGGTATGTGCCGACAAGTTCGCGCGTGTGGCCGGGATTCTTGATCCGTCGACGCTGGGCCTTTCCGAGATTGAACGCGCCGAGTGCCTTCCCGACATCTTGAAAAAAATGTTCAGCCAGTTGGGCGTGACCGACACTTTCCGCAGCTACGGTTTGCGCCCAGAGCAGATCGATGATTTCGCCCAGACCGTATGGACCAGTTTCAACCAGGACCTGGCTTGTCATCCGAAACAGATCAACAGCAAAGAGGAGGTCGCCGACATCGTGAGAATGTGTTTCTAACCGAAGTCTCCGTCACGAAGTTCTAAAGAATGTTGTTTGACCGACCCGTAAGTTGGGTTGGCGCGGTTTTGCATGCTCGAAAAACACTAAGACCAACAATAAAAATAGTTTCGGGAACAAAAATAATGACCAGCAAAACGATAGTTGCCGTCGGACTTTTGAGCGCCTGCGTATTACCGGGTGCTCATGCAGCCAGTTACTCGCCGAAAAATTTTCTGCTGGGGGACTGGAACGGTGAACGTACTCGATTGCACGAGCAAGGCGTGGATTTCCAGCTGACTTACGTCAACGAACTGGCCTACAACACCCAGGGCGGCGACGAGCACAAAGGGACTTACAGCGATCAGCTGATGGTTGACACCAATTTCGATTTGCAGAAGCTGTTCGGCTGGCAAGGCGCGAGTTTTCGTATGACTCTCAGCGATCGTAACGGCGAAAGCCTGACGGCCGAGGCCGGAACCAACACCTTGCTGGCCGCCCAGGAAATCTATGGCTACGGCAGCGTCACCCGTCTGGTGCAGTTCTATTACCAGCAGGCGTTGTTGGACGATCGACTGGTGGTGAAACTCGGTCGCTTGCCCATGAGTGGCGATGTCTTTCCGTTTTCCTGCAAGTTTCAAAACCTGACCTTCTGCGGCACGGTGCCTGGTTACATCACGCCGAACTGGTTCACTTGGCCGGTCAGCCAGTGGGGCGCGGCAGTGGCGGGCAAACTGACTGATGAGATCTCCCTCAATGCGTCGTTGTATCAGGTCAACCCACGCTTTACCGAGAACGCCCAGGGCTTGAACTTCGGCAGCCCGTCCGGCACCACCGGTTATCTGGCCGTGGGCGAACTGGCCTGGACGCCGACCCTGAACGGCTTGCCCGGCAGCTACCGGGCGGGCATCTGGCGCAATACCGGTGATTTCAACGATGTCTATCGCGACGTCAATGGTCAGCCCATCGGCCTGACTGGCAATGCACCCGAGCAGCACGATCAGGCCAGCGGCTACTACGCCATGGCCGAACAGCGGGTTTATCAGGACCCGAGCAACAGCGCCCGAGGCCTGACCCTGTTCGCAAACTTCATTCAATCGGATCGCGATGTGTCCTACGTGGAAAAGGTCTGGCACGCCGGTGCGTTTATCAGCGGTCCATTTGCCGGGCGGCCACAGGATGAAATCGGTGTGGCGATCGGTAGGCTTGAAGTGAATGAAAAATCCGCGAAGCGTATCCGCCAGGCAAATGGCTACACCTCAGCGGCACCAGACACGGAATACCCGATGGAGTTGTACTACGGCGTCAGCGTGACGCCGGCCCTGACCCTGCGGCCCAACGTGCAATACGTTGTCAATCCTGGCGGGCTGAGTGGGGATAAAAGCGTGGTGGTGTTCGGGCTGAAAACCGAGGTCAGTTTCTAAAGGATTACGCGGTTTAGCGAACAGAGCTTGTGAAGAAAACACCCTGATTCAGGGCATTCATTCGCTTGCGATTTTGATAATGCATGATATATCGTCGTTTGGCGCCTACGCCTAAAACAAAAACAGGAGACGCAACAGCATGAACACTCTCGTTGATATCGCTGCGGTCCAGCAACGTGTCGCCGCCCTGAACCTGCCAGGGAAAGCCTTCATCAATGGCCGTTTTGTCGATGCCCTGAGCGGCGAAACCTTTGCCAACATTTCCCCACGCAACGGTCGGGTGCTTAACCACGTGGCATCGTGTCAGGCCGAAGACGTCGACGTTGCCGTCAAGGTGGCGCGCCAAGCATTCGACAGTGGCGTGTGGTCGCAACTGGTGCCCAAGGAACGCAAGAAAGTAATGCTGCGGTTTGCCGCGTTGTTCGAGCAGCACATGACCGAACTGGCATTGCTCGAGACGTTGGACATGGGCAAACCCGTGTCCGAAAGCGCCGGTTTTGATGTGCATGCGGTGCTCGAATGCCTGCAGTGGTATGCCGAATGCTGCGACAAGGTCTACGACGAAATCGCCCCCTCGGGGCCGGGCGCGTTGGGCATGATTACCCGCGAAGCCATTGGCGTGGTCGCGGCCGTGACCCCATGGAATTTTCCGATGCTGATGGCGATGTGGAAAGTTGCCCCGGCACTGGCAATGGGTAACTCGGTAATCCTCAAACCGGCCGAACAATCGCCGTTGACCGCACTGCGTATCGCCGAACTGGCCGCGCAGGCGGGCATTCCACCGGGTGTGTTCAACGTGCTGCCGGGGTTCGGTCCTACCGCAGGCCGTGCTCTGGGCCTGCACATGGATGTCGATACGCTGGTGTTCACTGGCTCCGGTGAAGTCGGCAAATTGTTCCTGCAGTACTCCGGCCAGTCGAACATGAAACGGGTTTGGTTGGAGTGCGGTGGCAAGACCCCGAACATCATTCTCAATGACTGTCGTGACCTGGAAAAAGCCGCCACCACCGCTGCCAGATCCATGTTTTTCAACCAGGGAGAAGTGTGTGTAGCGCCTTCGCGCCTGATTGTCGAGCAAGGCATTCGCAACGAGTTTGTTGCCGAAGTCTTGAAGGTGGCGCGGACCATCGCCGTCGGCGACCCGCTCGACCCGGCCACGCAGTTGGGGGCCATGGTCGACAAGGCGCAGATGGATCGCGTGCTCGGTTACATCAAGAAGGGCTCCGAAGAGGGCGCCCGCATCATTCTCGGTGGAGAACGTGCCAGCGGCGCCTTGGCCGATGGTTTCTTCATTCCGCCGACGATCTTCGACAACGTCACCAACGATATGACGATTGCCCGGGAAGAAATCTTCGGGCCTGTGCTCTCGGTGATCAACGCCAAGGATCACCAGGACGCTGTGCGTATCGCCAATGATTCACCCTATGGCCTGGCCGCCAGTCTCTGGACCAGCGACCTGTCGCGTGCCCACTCGATCATCCGCTCGCTGCGCGCCGGGAGCGTCTGGGTCAACTGCTTCGACGGTGGGGACATCACCATGCCGTTTGGCGGATACAAGCAATCGGGCAACGGTCGTGACCGCTCGCTGCACGCGCTGGACAAGTACTCGGAACTCAAATCCGCCTGGATCGATTTGCAGGCCTGAGTCTTAAACGAGAAACCGGTGCTGTTCGAAACAAACAGCACCTGCATCACCGATCAAAATCAGCGCACTGGAGAATAATAATTATGAAGCTGTCAGCTGTTCGTTCGATCACCACATTGGCCCTGGCGAGCCTCATCGGCACCCAAGCGTGGGCGGCTCCCAAGCATGAGATCTACAGTTTGATGCCTAACACCGCATTGTCGGGCGTGATTGATCCTGACATGCCGGATCGCTCCTCGATCAACAAAGCCTTGCCACTGAAAAAGAGGGGCGAGCGTTTGCGTATCGGCTGGACTGAAATCACCCTCGGCAACCCCTGGTTTGTCTCGATGATCGACGACTCGAAAGCCATCGCGAAGAAGTACAACTACGATATTGAACTGCAAGTGGCTGACAGCGATGTCGCCAAACAGAGTGCCCAGGTCGATAACTTCATTACCCTGGGCGTCGATCTGATCGTGATTGATCCCACCGACGTCCTCGGTTCGGTGTCGGATGTAGAGCGGGCAGTGGCTGCCGGCATTCCTGTGATCACCGTCGGCACTGCCCCGGACGCCCGCGCGCCGGTGATCACCACCAGCACCGGCAATCCGTACGGCAGTGGATTCGAGGCAGGGCGTTACGTTGCGGCCAAGACCGATCCGGCCAAGATGATCAACGCCGCTATGGTCATTGGGGTGATGGGCAACTCGACCTCCGAAAGCCGCCTCAACGGCATGATCTCCGGGATCGTTTATGCGCGCTCGCAAGAGCGCAAGCTGGGCCTTTCCAAAGAAGACGCGATGCTCAAGGGCTTCAAGCTGTTCCAGCAGGTCAAGGCCAAGGGCAGCTTCAGCTGGCCGGAAGGTGGCCTCAACGTACTCGCCTGGGGTCGTGGTGACTGGACCGAAGAGGGTGGTCTGGCGGCCACGGAAGACATCCTTTCGTCCCAGGGTGACAAACTCAATCTGGTCTTGGCAGAGAACGACTTCATAGCCATTGGCGCAATCAATGCCCTGGAAAATGCCGGTAAGAAAAACAGCGTCATGGTCGCTTCCGCCGCCGGCAGCTTTCGCGTGGCGCTGGACTTGATCAAGCAAGGCAAGCTGCTGGTCAGTGCCACCAACAGCGGTTCGGAAACCGGTGTGGCCGCCATCGAGTTGATCCACCAGATTCTCGACAAGGGACTGGATGCCAACAACCTGCCGTTAGCGTCGTACTTCCCGGTCACGCTGATCACACCGGACAACGTCGACACCTACATCAAGGCCGACAGCTTGCCGCCATCCACCGAAACCGTCCCGCCGTTCCGCTCCATCGAGCAGATCAAAACCGCGATGAAGTAATTTCGCACGGTTGAACCGGCCTGCGGCTGCTGTGTTTGACGGCGGCCACAGCTCGAATAGCGACAGTTTATAGATGGTGAACATAATGAACGCGATGCACAAACCTGCCGTAGAGATGCTCGACATCTCGAAAAAGTTCGGAGGTATCAGTGCCCTGAACAGCGCGAATTTTTCGGCCCGTGCGGGGGAAATCCATGCACTGATGGGCGAGAACGGCGCCGGCAAATCAACCTTGATGAAGATCCTTTCCGGGGCCTATGTGCGTGATGCCGGCGGGGTCAGCCTGAACGGCGAGAAAGTCGATATTCGCAAACCCGGCGATGCGCTCAAGCTGGGTATTTCGATCATCTACCAGGAGTTCGCCCTGGCCCCGCATTTATCGGTGGCCGAGAACATCTGCATCGATGATCTGGGCAAGAGCAAGGGGTTTGTCCAGTGGGCTGCCATGCGCAAAAAAGCTCGGGCGATTCTCGATGAACTGGGTTTCAGCGATATCGATGTGCGCCAGCTGGTTGGCAGTTTGCCGGTGGCATACCAGCAAGCGGTGGAAATCTGCAAGGCACTGTCGCGTAACTCGTCGGTGCTGGTATTCGACGAGCCGACGGCAGTGCTGACCTCCCATGAGGCCGAGAAGCTGTTCAAAATCCTCGATGAATTGCGCCGCAAAGGCGCTTGCATCGTTTACGTCTCGCACCGCATGGATGAAATTTTCCGGATCTGCGATCGCGCCACGGTGCTCAAGGACGGCAAGACGGTCGGCACACTGGAACTGGCTGACATTACCGAGCGTGGCTTGATCGAGATGATGATTGGTCGCGAACTGAGTGACCTGTTCCCGCCGCGCACTCCATGCATCGGCGAGGTGTTGCTGAAGGTCGAGCACCTCAGCGCGGGTCGTCTGGTGCGCGATGTGAGCTTTAAGGTACGGGCGGGAGAAGTCCTCGGCTTTTGTGGGCTGGTCGGTGCCGGACGGACCGAAACCATGCGCGCGATCTTCGGAGCTGATCGGAAAACCTCAGGCGCGCTGTACCTCGATGGCCGGGAGATCCACAACCGAACGCCCCGGGAAGCCATTACCAATGGCATCGGCCTCTTGCCCGAGGACCGCAAGCAACAAGGCGTGTTGCTGGAGATGTCCATACGGGTCAATGGCGCGCTGCGTCCCGACAGTCCTTATACCGGGCGTATGGGCTGGATTGCCAATGGTCGGGAGACCCAGGGTATCGAAGCCTTGCGCCAGCAACTGGCGGTCAAAACGCATTCGATCGAGCAGTTGGTCGGTGACCTGTCAGGGGGTAATCAACAGAAAGTCGCCCTGATGAAATGGGTCGATGCGGGCTGCCGCGTACTGATTCTCGACGAGCCTACCCGTGGCGTGGATGTGGGCGCGAAAACGGAAATCTATCGGGTCATCAATGACCTCGCTGAACAGGGCGTGGCGATCATCATGGTCTCTTCGGAAATGATTGAAATCATCGGCATGTGTGATCGCGTGCTGGTGATGCGCGAAGGCGCGATCGCCGGTGAACTGGTGGGCGAGCGCATTAAAGAACAAGAAATGATTTGCCTGGCAATGGGAGTCGAGCACCATGAGTAACCCTAATTCCAAGCTGGTCACGGCCGAGCTTTTGCAGGAAAACAACCCCGCTCGAGTAAGCCGGGCAGGCCGACGCTCGTTGCAGCGTCTGTTTCTGGAACACAACGCGCTGGTGATGCTGGTGGTACTGGCCGTCGTCGCCAGCGTGCTCTCGGCGGACTTCTTCACGTATCAGAACCTCGGCAACCTATTGCGCCAATTGACGCCGTTGCTGCTGGTCAGTATCGGCATGTTGATTGTGATCCTGACAGCGGGCATCGATTTGTCCGTTGCCTCGGTCGCTGCCGTGGGGGGAATCGTGGTTGCGATGACCCTCAATGTACTTCCGGTTGAAGGTGGGTTCGGGTTGCTGCTGGCTGCGGCGATTGCGGTGGCTGCAGGTGTCCTGATGGGACTGGTGACAGGCACCTTTATCGCGTACTTCCGCATGGCCCCTTTTATCGCGACCCTGGCCATGATGACGGTTGCTCGTGGCCTTGCGTTCATCCTGTCCAACGGTCAGCCACAACGGCTGGATGACAGGCTGGTCAGCGCCCAACTGTTACGTGATTTCGGCCGGTTGGCCGACGGCGTGCTGGGGATCCCGTGGCCGGTGTGGCTGGCGGGGCTGGTGACGGTGGTATTTGCCTTGATCCTGCGCTACAACGCCTATGGCCGCCTGACCATTGCCAGTGGCAGCAATGAAACCGCTGTGCGCCTGGCGGGTATTCCGGTGGAGCGCTACAAACTGGCCGCCTATGGTATTTGCGGCGGCCTGGCAGCATTGGCCGGGGTGGTGATTGCTTCGCGCTCAGGGGTAGCCACACCCAGCGCCGGCATGGCCCTGGAACTGGACGCCATCGCCGCTTGCGTGATCGGAGGGGCACTGCTGTCGGGTGGCAAAGGCACGATTTTCTACACCGTCGTGGGTGTGCTGGTGTTGGGGTTGATCGGCAACATCATGAACTTGCTGAGTGTGCCGGCCTATCCACAACAGATCATCAAAGGTGCGATTATCGTCATCGCGGTGTTGTTGCAAGGCGTCGGTCGGCGCGATGCACGCATATAAGCAAGTCGTCAGCCGGAGTGGCAGGCGCAAGTTGATGATGTATGATGCGTTATCGACGTTTCAGGTCGGCAGATTCACAAGTCTGTCGCCCGACGCACAGTAATCGACCATGGAGATCGAGTAACAGTGACCGTGCATAAGCCCATTGATAAAGGCAACTTGAGCGAACGGGTGTATTCCATCATCCGCACCGCGTTGATGGACGGGCAATACCAACCCGGGGACCGGTTGCGCATCAGCACGCTGGCCGAAGAGTTCGGTGTTTCGATCACCCCCGTGCGGGAAGCTATTTTCCGTCTGGTCAGCGACCATGCACTCGACATGAAAGCAGCGACCTCTATTTATGTGCCGGAGTTGACGGTCAGCCAGTTGCGTGAAATCCAGCTGATCCGCCATTTGCTGGAAGGCGAGGCGGCGGGTGTGGCGGCCCAGCGGATCACCCGACCTGAACTGGAGAAACTCGAAGCCATTCAGGATGCGTTCCAGAAGGCGGTAACGGTCGATTACAAACAAGCAGCGTTGCTCAATCGGGAGTTTCACTTCGGGTTGATCTCTGCGGCACGCATGCCCGTGGTGTCGAAAACCCTCGAAAATATGTGGGTTATCATGGGGCCGCTGCTAAGCCGGTTTCACGCTGAGGTTCCCAAGCGGGAGCTGGCCAGTGCCAAACACAAGCATTTTGAAGTGCTGGAAGGTTTGCGCGCTCGAGACTCGACCAAGGCCAAAGACGCGCTGCAAGCGGACATCGCTTGGGGTGAGCTGATGATCGATTGGCTGGAGAAAAAGGAAAACCTCGCGGAGGTGTAACCAGACCGCCTCCGTCCGGTCACGCTGATCTGTCGCCCGAGCGCTCCCTGCAAGAGCCTCGGGCGATTTCTTTTTTACGGCTGTCCGGAAGGCGTGACGCCTGACTCGTTCAACAGGGCAATCCATTTTCCACCTTCGCCACCTTGTTTGAGAGCCAGCAGGGCTTCAGGCAGGTTACGAAAATCGAAGATTCGACGTTCGGGTACTGTCAGGCGACCGCCCAGCGTGCTTTCGAGGAGATGTTCTCCGGCGTCTCGAAGCAGTTGTCGATCACTCAGGCTTGCGTAGGAATGGAAGCTGTTGAGCGCAACCTCATGCAAGGAAATCGCGGTGCTGAAGGCCGGCTGCGGTGCAGTTTCCTGCCGGTCCTGAATACACACCAGATGTCCGTTGTAACCCAGCAGAGGTGCCAGGGCCGCCGCATGCGCGCCACTGACAGTATCGAACACAACCTTGAGGCGACGCTCACCCAAGCTCGTTTGAAGGTATTGCTGCCAATTGCGATCCTGGTAGTCGAACACGCCAACGGCCCCCAGCGCTTTTAAGTTCGCATGATGCTTTGTGGCCGCCGTGGCCCACACTCGGCAACCACGTTGTACTGCCAGTTGCACCAGTAGCAGGCCCACGGCGCCACCGGCACCAACCACCAACATATCGCTCGGCCCTCTATCCGGTACTTTGTCCAATGCTTGCCAGGCGGTCAGGCCGGGGCAGGGGAGCGACGCGGCGATGGCGTCATCGAGCGCGGCCGGTACCGCCATGACGGTCGCGGAATCGAGCAAACAGAACTCGGCAAAACTGCCATCGCGTTCCAGTGACTGGTGGTATGCCACGCGAGTCCCTGGTTTGATTGGGACTCCGGCACCGCAGGCAACTACAACGCCCATGCCATCCACGCCAGGCACGTGGCCGGTGTTCCACGCGGGGTGACCCCATTCGATGATTTTCCAGTCCACCGGGTTAAGCGCCAGCGCTCGGTTTGCTATCAGAACTTCACCTGGGCCAGGTTGCACAAGGGGTTTTCGGATCAGTTGTAATCCGTGAATACCTTGACCAGCGGTCCAGGACCAGGCGGCGAAATCAGCGTGCATCGTGAGTCCTCATGAAAGGCTGGATTGAAGCTATTTCAATCTGGTAACAGGCTTCGAGTGGTCATGGGTGCGCCACACTTAAGGCCGGTAGTATCCCTTCAGGCATCCATGGGGAGAACGTTGAATTACGCAAAGGTGTTGTGATCAGGAATCATCAATTGACTCGACGTAATTCTAGGTACCACTGATTATTCATGTTTGCTTTTGATAGCCAGCGCCGACGTATGGCATCTCCTTGATGGCAGCCTCAAGGGCAAGCTGGTTTTCATTGATCTGTAGGGGCGGGTAGAAAGCGCAACCTGGCTTTCTCAACGATTGAACTCCATTCCCAACAGCCAACGCTGAAATCGCGCCTGGAAAGAGTCGGTTAGTTGCGAAGCAATCGAGCTGTCGCACTGACAAAAACCAGCAAAACGCTCACGCAGCCCAGAGCGAAGGACAAGGTGCTTAGATGGGCGACCGCCCCGATGAATACGGGACCGATCAGAATGCCCGTGTAGCCCATCGAGATGACTGCGGGGATGGCTACCGCCTGTGGCATACGTTGCTGGCGGCCTACAGCGGTAAAGAGCACTGGGACAATGTTTGAGCATCCGGCACCGACCAGAGCGTAGCCAATCAAGGACGCTCCCCAGCCGTCTATTCCAAGCGACACGATCATGCCAGCGGCTGCGCAGAGTCCGCCAAGCGCAACGACGCGCACGCCGCCTAGTTTGCTGACGATGGCATCGCCTGTCAGGCGTCCCACCGTCATCGCAGCAGCGAAGGATGCGTAGCCCAAGCCGGCGATGCTCGGCTCCAACCCTCGGTTCGAGACAAGGAAAACCGCGCTCCAGTCGAGGATTGCGCCTTCAGTGAGGAAGACGATGAAACAGAGCGCCCCTAAAAACAGCACGATACCCCTGGGCACCGCAAACATGGGTCCACCCCGTTCAGTGCCGTAAGTCAGCAAAGCGGGTGCAGCCTTGTAAAGCGATCCCAGAACGGCGGCAACGATACAAAGCGCCGCAATCAATGGATCCAGCCCGAAGGTCAATAAAGCAGTCATCGCCCCGGCGCCCACAATGCCTCCAACGCTGTACAGGCCATGGAAGCCGGATTGAAGTGCCTGCCCGCTGTTTTTTTCGACAATGACGGACTGAATGTTCATGGCGCAATCCAGCATGCCCATGCTGGCGCCGAAGAGAATGACCGCGATCACCAGGCCCGGCAGCCACGCCACGGTGCTCAATAGCGGAAGAAGGGCACACAAGACAATCGTCGCCCCGATTACGACCGGTCGGCATCCATAGTGTGCAGTGAGATAACCAGCGAAGGGCATGGCCACGATAGATCCACCGCCCAGGCCAAGCAGCAACAACCCCAGGCCGCCATCGTCCAGGCCAGCGCGGGCTTTAACCAATGGGACCAGAGGCGCCCATGCGGACATGAGTAAACCCGCGATAAGGAAGGCGATGCGAGTAGACATCCGCTCGCTGTGGTTAGCCGTGGGTACCAACACGGGCGATGGAGCATTCATAGTTCTCGGTAATCCTTATCGATAATGACAACCATCGTTTACTGTGCTTGGGCAGTGCGGGAAGACCTAGCGCCTGCGCTCATACGTTGCTCTATAACTGCTTGGCGCTACGCCAAAGAAGTCGCGAAAACGCATATGGAAATTGGCGAAACTACAGAAACCGGTCGCTATCGCGATATCAGTGATCGGCCGATTGCTCTGCAGAATAAGCTGCCGCGCTCGAGTCAAGCGCAGCTCAAGGTAGTAGCGTGTGGGCGTGGCCCCCACGAAACGGCAGAAGCGACGCTCTAATTGTCGTCGGGAAATGTTCACACACTCAGCGACTTCGTCGATGGATAACGGCTCTTCAATGTTCTTTTGCATCAGTTCTAAAGCAAGCTTCAGGGTTTGAGGCAAGGTAGGGTCAGAGTCAACGATGACCGTCGATATCCCAGACACTTCAGCGGTCTGATCACAACTGAGTATTTCCTCGACAGCATGGGTCAGCGACACGCTTTGTTTAGTGGTGATGAGCTCGAGCATCATGCGTAACGAGCTGCTGGCGCCAGCGCAGGTGATACGGTTTTTGTCTATTACGTGAGTTCGACAAGAGACCAGGACTTTGGGGAAAACATCCTCCATCATCGCTCGTCCATCGGGATGGAAGGCGCACTCGACACCGTCCATTAGCTGAGCTTCCGCCAGGAAAAATGCACCGTTCCACAAACCTCCCATCGTCGCGCCAAGAGAGGCGACGTTACGCAGCTTGCGTCGTAATAGTGGATCGCTGACCAGCTTCACTCGCAATCCACCGGCGACGATGAGTACGTCGATACGATCCGGTAGTTGAGACAGCTCCAGGTCTGCTGAAATCGCAATGCCCAAATCGCTCATGACCAGACGGTTTTTGATGCCGACAGTCAACACCTCGAACGCCGGAGTCTCGCTAATCAGGTTGGCGGTCACCAGCGCATCGATAGCGCCAGTGAACGACATCATCGAGAAATTGTTCAAAAGCACGAAAGCCACACGAGTCACTGCCTGCGGCCTTACTGGTTTGTGCGCCGTATAGGAGTACCCCATGTTTTTGTCTTTGAGCACGCTCTCGAATACGAATGTCATAAATCCTCTTTGACACCTGAACCAATAGCTAAGAACACGTTGCGCAATCTAGGCAGCGGTTTTTGGAGCGGACAACAACAAATCAAAGAGTGATTGGCAGTCATCACTGCCGGGCAGTGCCTCAATACTGTTCTTGATGGCAGTGCTGAGTGTGGTTCCCAAACTGTCATCAGCCAGTAAATGGTATTTAGCGGTGAGTTCGTCACTCGACATAGGGTTGCCGGGGTCGCCCTTGGCCATCGCGGTTGGGCTCGTCAGACGCGTGCCGTCTTTCAGGGTAACCGTGACGCGGGACAGAATTTCCTCCGGGAACCTGGCCGACAAGTCAGCCGCCTCATGAAGGGTAATTTTCTCGCTGATGCTCAAGATGTCTGGTGCATGAATGGAATCACCGCTGACCTCTTTTGGCCCCAGCTTCCCGCGAACGATCAAGGCCGCCAGCGGGAACGCCAGCGCATACTGGGCCTCGTCCGCATTCTTCGGAAAATGCCCCTGCAAGCACACAGACTCGTGGAACGTTTCGACATCAATGGTCTCGATCAACTCAGCAGTGATGGCTGGATGTGCTCGCATCAAATCGGTCATGGCTGTGAGTGCCGGTTGCGCCCAGCGACATACCGGCCAAGGCTTGAAATATTGCTCGTCGATCTCCCAACGGGTTCCGATGTCCTGCCAGAAAGTGGAAATCTCCAACGGTTCAACGGTGGCGGCTGGGGCGCCAGTGACACCGAGCTGCGCCATCAGTAGTGCGTTCAGTCCGGCATACGCCCCGGCGCCGTGGGCATCACGCAACATTGTCGGAAAGCTCACCAGGCGCATCATCGGGCATCTCGGGCCGAAGTATTCCGCGATACCCAGCGCATGACGGAATGTCGCTTCATCAAGCTTCAGCAGGCGGGCACCGGCGCAAACGACCCCGATTCCGGAAAAGGCGCCTGAGGCATGATATTCAGGGGCGGTGGCCATCAATGCCTGACCCGCACGCAGGGCGGTCTCGTAACCGATGCACAGTGCGCTGAGGAATTCCTCGCCGCTGATGTCTTTGCCCTGGCTGCGATACGCGTCGACCAATGCAACAAGGGCTGGGACAACGGTTGCACCCGCATGCCCCTTGGAGGTGAAGTGACCTTCATGTGCATCCAGGCTATCAACGCAGAAACCGCCTGCATACGCAGCGCCCAATGGATGCACGGCTCTGCCGTCGAACCAAAGGCGGCTGGACAGCTTGTTGGCAGAGTAGTGGGTGTCAGCGTAGGTTTTGAGCATCACGCTGGTTTGATTGTCGCGAGCACCGGCGGCCACACCAATGATGTCGAGCAGGCAAGTTTTAACCAACTCGCGTGTATGCAGGGGCGCGTCCTTGTAACTGAAATTCTGGACGAATGAATACAACTGCATTTCATGATTCCTGAATGATGAACGCCGAAACGGATAAAAAGTTGCCCGGGGAAGGGCAACCTTTTATGCAGATTTAAATGAAGGGATTAATTTTTTGCGGTGGCGGTATTAGCGGCGGCTCGTGCGTCTACCAGCCAGCTGTCGTATTTCGCGTGATGGGCCGCGATCCATTCTTTGGCGTGACGAGTAATGTCAGCTGCACTTTTTTCACCATTGTGCATTTTGAGATTTTGCGCGCTTTCATCGTCGGTAGAGATCTGCATTTCAGACAGGAACTTCACGGCAGCCGGATTTTTCTCGGCGAATTCTTTGTTGATGACCGCTCTGACAGTGTCTACCGCGAAACCAAGGTTTTTGCCATTGAAGGTAGTGTTGACATCGTTCTTACCACCTGGAAGATCCGTACGTGGCACGGTTAACCAAACAACATCTTTACCCTCGACCAGAACACCGGAGATCCACTGAGGTACCCAGGTGTAATAGAGAATCGGCTTGCCTTCTTTGTAACGAGCAATGGTGTCGGCCATCAGGGCAAAATAGGAGCCCTGGTTATTTGTGACAGTCTTATCCAGGCCATAGGCTTTCATATGGTGGGCAATGATCAGCTCACAGCCCCAGCCGGGGTTGCAACCAGTCATGTCCGCTTTACCGTCACCGTTACTATCGAACAGCTTGGCAATCTCTGGCTTTTTCAAATCATCGAGAGAGGTGATGTGATACTGGTCAGCCGTTTTCTTATCGATCATGTAGCCCTGCAGTACGCCCGGCATAATATTGCCGGTTTTCACCATCGCTTCATCGCCGCCGGCTTTTGCGTAGAACGATTTGTGCAGTTCCTCCCACAGATGAACCGAAAAATCAGCGTCACCATTGGCAAGTGCAATCATCATGGTGGAGTATTCGGTTTCCTTAGGCGTCTGAACGTCGTAGCCCAACTCCTTGAGCCCCGCCATTGCGATCTCTCCGCGAAATCGCTCTTCGGCAATTGACGGGAAAATCGGAGTGATAGATACACCTTTTCCGGGCTCCTGCGCCGTGGCGGCTGATGCGAAAACAGGGGCGACCGCTAGTACTAAAAGCGCCACAGAGTGAATGAATTTCTGTTTTATTCCGAAGGTTGTGAAGTTCATTATCGTTTGCCTTGGCTGGATTAAAGAAGTTGGCATTTCTATTGGTTCACGACGCGCCGCTTAGCGGAGTTAGCTTTCTTTAGGACTGACTTCTATTTTCATGACAGTGTTTTTTCTTTTCAGGCGATAAATGACGCCCGCCGGTCCTGTCTGGTACCAGTGTTCACCTTTGGTTGCCCTGTTACTGCGTTCGCCCATTGCCTGGGTCAGTCGGTCGAGGAAAATCGCCAGCAATACCAGACCCAATCCACCGACGGTTGCCAAGCCCATATCGAGGCGGCCAATCCCTCGAAGTACCATCATCCCCAGTCCACCAACCGATATCATTGAAGCGATCACCACCATGGACAGTGACAACATCAATGCCTGATTCAGACCCGCCATGATCGTCGGTGCAGCCAAGGGAAGTTGAACCCGCCTCAGCATCTGGCGTGGGGTGCATCCGAAAGCCCGTGCAGCTTCAACCTTGTCTTCCGGTACCTGGCGAATACCCAGATTGGTGAGCCTGACCAGTGGTGCGACCGAAAAGATGATCGTGACCAGGACTCCCGGTACGTTACCGATGCCAAACAGCATCACCACGGGCACCAGATAAACAAATGCAGGCAGTGTTTGCATTGCATCGAGTACCGGGCGAAGAAGCATCTCCAGTCGGTCACTTCGGGCACACAGGACGCCCAGCGGAATGCCAATAACTGCACAGAAAAACAGTGACGTGAGCACTAGGGCGAGGGTGATCATGGCGTCATTCCATACGCCGATCACTCCTAAGAGGGTGAGGGTGACGAAACAAAGTATGCCTATCTTTTTCCCTCCTATCTGCCAGCCGAAGAGCGTTGCAACAATAATGAATATTGACGGAGGAATAGCCAACAATCCGAACTGAATACCATTAAGTACTTGGTCGATTGGCCATCTTATCGATCGGAAAACCTCACGGAAATTATGAACCAGAAAGTTCAGGGCAACTTCTACCCATTGGCCCAAAGGGACGTTGATAGATTGAAAAGGGTCTAGGAAATTGAATTCGTTCATGTCATCACCTGAATGTCCGAGCCTGGCAAGCCAGCAAATAGAGCCTGTTAGTGTCGGCTCATTGTTTGAAGCAATAGGCTCTTGGAGATCGTGCCTTTGAACACACCCTGGCGATCGAGCACGGCAACTGGATTAACGGCATCAGCAACGATGTGAAAGACGTCCTGCAGAAGTACATCGTCGCGAAGCGTGGGAGTGGAGTGATCCATGGCGTACGGATGCTCTGCGCAAATTTTGGCGACATCACCCGCCTTGAGGATCTTCGAGGCATCAAAGCCTTTGAAGAAAGCTCTGACGTAATCGTTCGCCGGGTTGCAAAGCAGCTCTTGCGGGGTACCGATCTGAACGACCTGACCACCCTCCATGATCGCAATGCGATGGCCGATGCGAATCGCCTCATCAATGTCATGGGAGATGAAGATGATGGTGCGATGCTGTTCTGCCTGCAGGCGAATCAGTTCGCCCTGCATTTCGTGGCGAATCAGTGGGTCGAGTGCCGAGAAGGCTTCGTCCATCAGCAGGATGGCGGGATCGTTGGCCAGCGCTCGGGCCAGACCTACCCGCTGCTGCATGCCGCCGGACAGTTGATGCGGATAGCTGTAGGCGTGGCCATCGAGCCCCACCTGTTTGAGTGCCTCGAGTGCACGTTTATGCCGTTCAATTTCCTCGACACCCGAGATTTCCAGGCCGAAAGCAACGTTGTCGATCACACTCATGTGGGGCATCAGAGCAAACGACTGAAACACCATGCTCATGTCTTTGCGACGAACGCTGAGGAGATCAGCATCTGACAGACCGGTGATTTCCTGGCCGTTGAGATGGATGGTGCCCGAGGTCGGTTCGATCAGTCGGTTGAACAGCCGAACCATCGTCGACTTTCCAGAGCCAGAAAGTCCCATGATGACGAAAATCTCACCGCGTTTTACGGAGAAACTGGCATCAAAAACGCCAACGACTTGACCGGTTTTGCTGAAAATTTCATTCTTGTCAGCACCGCGAGCCAGCATCTCCATCGCGAGCTTTGGCTGAGTGCCAAAGACTTTGTAAATGTTTTTTACCGAGAGTATCTCGTCACCAAGACTCATAACCCCTCCTGCTGCAATTACGACGTAAGATCAAGAATTTAGGTGTACGTGTCTTGATCAGTTAAGACGGTGCTTGTGGGGGCAGTCAAAATGGGAGACAGATTGGGAATTAGTCATTGTGACCATCCTCTTTATTATGTGATGTTTATTATTTTTGTTTTATCGGCGCTGAATTAAGCAGTTCCTTGAGAACCAAGTTATTACCTAATAGGGTCAGCGTCTAACAACATTTCTTCCCGCCAATCAATAACGTGATGTTATCAATCAATTAAATAGATCAATTTGCGACTGCGGCAGTGCTAGTTGCGAAGACAACTGCCGCTGGGCCTGTCTTAGACACTTTGTTTCAGCTACGCTCCAGCGTAGGCTCTAGGTGGAACCCTTCGGCCGATCTCATCCCTAACGGCCCTCCGAAAGGCCCCAAACCGGATATTCAATACTCTAGGTTATGGTTAAGCACATCGATCCAGACATGACGCTGCTGAAAATGCCGTCTCTGAAAGCAGTGAAGTCATTCGTAGCCGCCGCCAAATATCAGAGCTTTACGCGTGCGGCTGAAGCGCTGTGCGTTACCCAAGCGGCAATCAGCCGTCAGATTCGGGAGCTTGAGGCGTACCTTGGGGTGGATCTTTTCAAGAGGGTGGGTCGAGCGGTCGAGTTGACGGAAGCCGGGTCCATCTTTTTTGATGCGGCACAGCTATCTTTCGTCAATATTTCCCAAGCGGCGGAGCGCATTCGCACCAACAATGCAGGCAAACGCACGCTGACGCTTTGCTGTTCTCCCGCGTTTTCAGCCCTCTGGCTCGCAGCGAAGCTGCCGGGGTTTTTTACCAAGAACGCAGACATCGACCTCAATCTGGTAACCACTCAAAACTTTTTGTCGATGGAGCCAGGTGTAACTCCGGACATCTTCATCACCAAGATGGCCAGGATTCAGGATGGGTATCGTAGCTATCCGTTGTTCCATGACGTCATCTACCCGGTGTGCACGCCTCGTTACAAAGCGGAGCACCCTGAGCTATCCAGCCTGGAAGGATTACGCGACGGGGTTTTGCTAAACCTCAGCCCCTATGGCAGATCCCAGGTAGCGGAGCACGTCGACTGGGGAGTTTGGCTGGCTTATCACGATGTTGATATCGAGAAGCGCCCCCACGACAGTCCTCACGTATTCAACGCGAATGACTACAACCTGGTGATTAGCATGGTGTTGACACACCAAGGTGTAGCGCTGGGCTGGAATCACCTGGTCGAAAACCTGATCGAAAACGGCACGCTGATTCGTCCGATCGAAGAAGAAGTGGTTCTCCATGAAAGTCAGCACTATCTGACATTTCGTGAAGACCGGATCAATGACGACGCCTGTTGCCGGCTACGCGACTGGATTCTGGCCCAGTTTTCCAGGGCCGTTTAGAAGAAAGGAACGCGGCAGTGATTGAGCAATCACTTGAGGTGTGGGGAGCTTCACCGCCAACAGGTATTGCTCAAGGCAGAACTGAAGGGGATGCCGGTGGTGATCATTCATGATTCTCACCACCGGCAGTGTTGCACTTAGCCGACAGATCTTAACGGGATGGTCTCATTGAGCTGATCAAGCATCGTTTTGCAGTACCAATCATCAAACTGACACACACCAATTTCGCTGGCCACCGACAATGGGCCAGGCTCGTAAGCAGGAGAACTGACGCCGACCTGTGCCCCTTCAACCAAAGTGCGATCCTGGTCATTGGTTGCAAGCCAAACCTTGGTCAGGCGATCGATGTCGTAGTCGACACCTTCTTGCGCGTCCTTCTTGACGATCCATTTTGTAGTGACCATCGTCTCGCCCGGGCCAATGGGCAGAACGCGGAAACTCAGCGCGTGATCGCCCAGAAAGTGGTTCCAGGTTGATGGGTAGTTGAAATACAGCAGCGCACCGATGTTGGCTTCTCCGGTGGTGTCCAACCGGCCAGCGACCGCAGGCTTGCCATCCATTGTGTAGCTGACGGCCCCGGAAAACAGGGGGATGCGCGTCATTCGGAAACGACCTTTATCATCCATGACCAATCGGCTAGGCAGACCTGCCGCCTCGCAGCGATCCCAGTGCTCTTTGAGTTCGGGATCTTCATCGCCGCCGGCGCCACCCACCGATGGGTTGTCCACGAATGAGTGCATCAATTCCGGGTGAGTACAATCGCAGTGGTAGCACTCACGGTTGTTCTCGAAAACCAGTTTCCAGTTGCCTTTCTCAATGATGTTCGACTCAAACGCGACTTTGCAGTCGTCCAGGTTATGAGGCGCAACGAAAGGGGTGACGGATTTTCTGAACGACGAAAAGTCTGGGGCGACCTCTGCAACGCACACATAGATGTACGTTTCGACGACCTCACAATGCACCGACTTCAACCCATGCTGAGACTTGTCGAAATCGTCCCCCATGTTCCCGGCGAAAAGCAGTTTGCCGTCCAGCTCGAATGTCCATTTGTGGTAAGGGCACACCAGTTTGGCAACTTTGCCGCTGGCTTGCGGGCACACCTTGGAACCGCGATGGCGGCAGGCGTTGTGGAATGCACGAATCTGCTTGTCTGCGCCGCGCACGATAGCGACAGGGTAATCGCCGATTTGCAACGACAGGTACTGACCTGACTTCTCCAGCTCAAATGTGTGCCCTGCAAAGATCCAGCTTTTGTGCCAGATCTGTTCCAGATCCTGCCTGTAAACGTCTGGATCGCTATAAAGGGCACCTGGCAGCGCGTGGTCAGGCTTGCGCTGCGCGATAAGATTTGAAACTGCCGATTTAGTGCTCACGGTCAACACACTCCAAAATACCAAGGGGGCGAAACGTTCAGCCTGCTCAGCGAGGTGAGGCCAAACGGTCTTGAGTTCGCAGTACCGTCTGAGGATGCAAGCCCATCAAACTGTGCTGCGTCTATCCGCGAACCGGAATGTTTCGCGACGTCCAGCAAGCGCTTTACGAAAAATGTGCCTTCTTGGATGGTGGTGGCATCCGTGCGCTCATTTCGTTCAAGTCCTTACTCATGCACACATTTCTGAAATGCCAATGTTTGCATCAATAGCTATATTTCTACATCACCTTAATTTGAGCCTGGGAAACCAGGTCTTAATTAATGGGGCGACTGTACGAGAAAAACGCTTATCCAATGTATCGGTAGAATATCGCTGTTGTAAGGCTACGACGGTAATCGTGCGTCAACAAGAAACATTTACTCTTATCAATGCATAAACAAATGTTATCGATTGAAGCTGCTGCTTCGATGATGATTTTTTATCTTGTTGATTATTAAGGAGAATAAATTTTATAAGCTGAAGGATTTGCCCATTCAGAAAGGTATACGGCAGCAATACACTCTATTGACCACCTTCTTGGCGCATGCGAGTCTGGATTCAGCAGTCCATCGCACTAGTTGGTAACACAGCCTCTGCAGGTCATTTGTGAAAGCACAAAACTGCTCTTTACAGAGACTTTAAACGTCAGGGCCTGTGTCCCGTGAAACATGGAGTTTTTTATTGCGCCTCAAGGCATCAACGCTGACGCGCTCGTTTATCTTCCACCTGACTCGCATTCGGAGCATTTATCTTGAAATTTGAAGGTATTTATACGCCAGCAGTAACTCCTTATAACTCGGACGGGGAGATTGACTGGAATGTGTACTCGCAAGTTTTGGAGTCGCTGATTGAGGCGAAGGTGCACGGCATTATTATCGGCGGCTCGACCGGCGAGTATTATGCGCAGACGTCGGAAGAACGCACGGAGTTGGCGGCCTACGCCAAAGATGTGATCGGCACTCGGGTGCAACTGATCGTCAGTACCGGGGCGATTCGTACCGAAGATGCGGTTCAGTACGCCAAGGATGCGAAATCGATCAAAGCGGACGCCATTCTTGTCACGTCCCCGCCTTACGCGTTGCCAACCTCAAAGGAAAACGCGATTCACGCGCTCACTATCGATCGCGCAGCGGACTTGCCGATCATGCTTTACAACTATCCGGGGCGCATGTGCGTTTCGATGGATGAAGAGTATTTCACGCGTGTCAGCCAATCGAAAAACGTCGTCGCCATCAAGGAAAGTTCTGGCGACATGGGCCAGGTGCATAGGTTGGCCCGGCAGTTCCCCAACATCGCCTTGTCCTGCGGATGGGACGACCAGGCCCTCGAGTTTTTTGCCTGGGGCGCCCGCAGTTGGGTGTGCGCAGGTTCCAACTTTCTGCCCAAAGAACATGTAGCGCTTTACGAAGCCTGCGTGATCGAAAAGAACTTCGACAAAGGCCGTCAAATCATGTCGGCGATGATGCCGCTGATGAATGCGTTGGACGGTGGCAAGTTCGTGCAGTCGATCAAGTACGGCTGCGAAGTTGCGGGATTGAAAGTCGGTAACGTGCGCCTGCCATTGCAGCCACTTGAAGCGGACGAAAAGCAGCGTTTCGCGTCGGTCATTGCTGAACTCAAACGTAACGTAGCCAATATTACTTCGGGAGCCAGCCATGGGTGATCTTCTGAGCAAGGCCGAATATGCCGCTCTGGCCAAAGACATTTCGTTGCCATCCAAGGCGTTCATCAATGGCGCGTTTAAACCCGCGATCTCTGGCAGAACCTTCGCCACAAACAATCCGGCGACCGGTGACTTTTTGACCGACGTTGCAGCTTGTTCGTCCGATGATGTCGACTTCGCGGTGAGCAATGCCAAGGAAGCCTTTGAGGATGGACGCTGGAGATCTATTTCTCCTCGGGAGCGCAAAGCGGTTCTGTTGAAGTTTGCAAACCTGCTTGAAAGCCATCAATACGAACTGGCCGTCCTCGAAAGCCTCGATAGCGGCAAACCGGTCAGTGAATGTCAGTTGGTCGACATCCCGGACACCATCCACACCATACGCTGGCACTCAGAGCTGATTGACAAGATTTATGACAACACCGCCCCGGTTGGCAGCGACGCGCTGACGATGGTGGTCCGGGAGCCGATAGGCGTGGTGGGCTGCGTATTGCCCTGGAACTTCCCGTTGCTGATGCTCGCCTGGAAGATCGGCCCGGCGCTCGCTGCGGGCTGTTCGGTCATCGTTAAACCCGCCGAGCAAACCTCGCTGACTACGCTGCGTGTCGCTCAGTTGGCGTTTGAAGCCGGTATACCCGCAGGTGTGCTCAACATTGTCACTGGCACGGGAAAAGACGTCGGTGAGCCCATCGGTTTGCATCACGATGTCGACATGGTGAGCTTCACTGGCTCCACCGCGACCGGCCGCCGTTTCCTGCATTACGCCGCCGATTCGAACCTCAAACGCATCGTCCTTGAGTGCGGCGGAAAAAATCCGGCCGTGGTGATGGACGATGCCCAGGACCTGGATCTCGTCGCTCAGCATGTCGTCAATGGCGCGTTCTGGAACATGGGCGAAAACTGTTCCGCGACTTCACGTCTGATCGTTCATGCGTCGGTTAAAGACGAACTGCTGGAGCGCATGGGCGCCTACATCCGCGAATGGAAGATGGGTGACCCACTCGATCCACAGAACCGCGTAGGGTCGCTGGTCAGCCCAGAGCATTTCGCAAAAGTGAAGTCGTACCTTGAGCACGCCACCGCAGGGAAGCTCGCAGTCGTGTATGGCGGCGCAACCAAAGACGGTGCCTTTGTAGAGCCAACGGTGATTGACGGTGTTGGTCGAGACGACCGGCTGTTCCAGGAAGAGATCTTCGGCCCGATCCTTTCGGTCACCACGTTCAACACGATCAGCGAAGCCATTGCGTTGGCCAATGACACGGTCTACGGCCTGGCCGCCTCGGTATATACCGGCAGTCTGCGGCGGGCAATCAAGTTGTCGCGGGACATTCGCGCGGGCATCGTTACGGTGAACTGCTTTGGTGAGGGCGACGCCTCAACACCATTCGGTGGCTACAAGGAGTCGGGCTTCGGCGGTCGGGACAAATCCATTTTCGCCCACGACCAGTACACCGAAATCAAAACCATCTGGATCGATGTGTCTGATCGGTCGGATGAAGAGACCGAAAAATGAGCACCCATACCATCAAGCGCCTGCCGGTAGACACCGGGGTTTCAGGTTGGGAGGCGATTTCCGCACGCACTGCGCCTGTCCGCATGCTTGATGGAGACGTGACGGCGGATTGGCTGATTATCGGTGCCGGTTTTGCAGGCTTGTCCGCCGCTCGCAGGCTTTCACAGTTACACCCGGGTGACAGCATTGTTGTGGTCGATGCTCATGAAGTCGCCAAGGGGCCGGCGGGCAGAAATTCTGGTTTCATGATCGATGTGCCGCACAGTCTGTCGTCCGGGGAATACTCCGTGGCGAGTGAGTCTGCGACTGCACTGGAAATCACGCAAAATCGTTTTGCGATTGCATTTGCTGCTGAAGCCGCGCGGGAGTACGGCATGTCCGCCGACACCTTCGACCCTTCAGGGAAAATCAACGCGGCCGCCACTGAGCGGGGATTGAAGCTGAACGTCAATTACGCTCAATCCCTTGAGCGCATTGGCGAGAAGTTCGAGATGTTTGATGCCGCGCAAATGCGCGAAATCACCGGGTCCACCTATTACCACGGTGGGATCTACACGCCCGGCGCGGTGATGATTCAGCCCGCGCAATACATTAGAGACCTGGCAGCAGGGCTCGACGGGAAAATCACGCTGTTCGAGCGCTCTCCGATTATTGAGTTGACCAAACAGGGAAGCGGTTGGAGCGCTCGATCTCATAACGGTACGGTCCACGCACCCAAGGTCATCCTGGGGGTTAACGGGCACATTGAAAACTTCGGCCATTATCAAGGACGCCTGCTACACGTCTTCACTTACGCGTCCATGACGGCGGCGTACAGTGATGATGAATTCAGGAAAGAAGTGCCGGGCAGAGCCAAGTGGGCGTTGCTGCCGGCTGATCCAATGGGCGCGACCGTTCGCAAGATCTCTTCAGGCGGTCTCTCGCGAATTGTCATTCGGACAAAGTTCACCTATGAACCGAGCATCCAGGTCACTCCAGAGCAGGTAGCTGCGGTGGCTAAGGAGCAGCGACACTCCCTGGATGC
Organism: Pseudomonas sp. fls2-241-R2A-110; assembly: GCF_030209165.1. Taxonomy (NCBI): domain Bacteria; kingdom Pseudomonadati; phylum Pseudomonadota; class Gammaproteobacteria; order Pseudomonadales; family Pseudomonadaceae; genus Pseudomonas; species Pseudomonas sp. fls2-241-R2A-110. Next base: position 127,146 of record NZ_JARVSN010000025.1, read on the forward strand.
GCGCTTTCCCGAGCTGAAATCCACGGCGCTGGAATTCAGTTGGGCCGGCCGCCTGTGCTTAAGTCGTAACAGTGCTGCGGCATTTGGCGAGATTGAAGAAAACCTGTATTCGGCATGCTGCGAAAATGGACTGGGTACTGTGAAAAGCACCCTGGCAGGTGTGATGGCTGCGGAGTTGGCATCGGGCACGCGTTCGGCGTTTCTCGATAGCTTCAGTCACGCACCAGGCCCCAGCAAGCTACCCCCTAAAATAATAACGAAACTGGGCGTCAGTTCGGTTATTCGCTGGCATGAGTTTTGGGCAGGGCGAGAAGGTTAACCAATTTAAGTTGTCGGACTTTCCAATAAAGGCCGTTTAACAAGTCACTCATAAGAACGGAATAATCCATGAGAAATATCTGGAAGGCATTCTGCACGTTCGCGCTTGTGGGCGTGATGAGTTTTGGTTACCGGCTCGTCGAGAGAAACGCGATTGGTGAAGTAAAAAACAGGCCGTTGCTGAAATTTTAAGGAGGAGGGCATGACCGAGTTGCGATTGAAGCGCGTCCGAACAAAAAATACTGCGCCCACTGTCGCCACTAGTCCTGGGGTCGCGAGGCCCCAACTCGGGATCTTTCTATGCCTGCTTTCAATGCTTATCTTTGCGAGCCAGGACGGAATAACCAAGGTGCTTGTCAAAGACTTCCCGGTCGCCCAACTGGTCATGCTGCGTTATTGGGTGTTTGTCATTTTTGCTCTCGCGTATGCCGCTTACCAAGGTAGGGCCAAAGCGTCATTTCGCAGTAAGCACCCTTGGCTGCAAATCATTCGAGCGTTGCTTGCCGTGGGTGAAACCCTACTGTTTGCAGTGGGGCTACGATATTTGGGCCTCGCCGAAATGCATGCACTCTATGCCGTATTTCCGCTGATGACACTGGCATTGGCGGGGTCGGTGCTTGGGGAGTTCATAGGGCTGCGGCGCTGGGTTGCTGCGGCGATAGGGTTCACCGGCACGCTGATCATTCTCAGACCAGGCGCGGGCGTCTTTGAACTCGCGGCGCTGATCCCCTTGCTGGCTGCTTTGGCGTTCGCGGTGTTCAACGTACTGACGCGCCGGATTAGCCAGCATGATTCCTTTGCGACGAACATGCTCTTCATGGCCAGTGTGGGTGCCCTGACGGTCACATTTGCGGGGCTGCCTGCATGGGTGACTCCGACTCCAGTCCAGGGCCTTTTGATGGGGATCCTGGCATTGACGGGCGTAGTCGCACAGATTCTCTTCATTCAAGCACTGAAATACGCGACCGCTTCTTCCCTGCAGCCGTTCAACTATGCGCTTCTGGTGTTCGCCACGTTGATTGGTGTGATCGTGTTTGCCGAGCGTCCGGACACCTGGGTGGTTGTCGGTGCAGCGTTGGTGATTATTGGGGGGCTGTATGCGATTAAGGCAAAGGCGTGAACGTACCTGAGTGGATGAAGTAATCAATGCGTGGTTGGTTTTCAGGGCAAGACAAGGCGATAAAAAAGGGCAGCTCAACGCTGCCCTTTTCCCAACCTACTCCTTAGGCCGCGCTAAACAGCTTGTGCGGATCCATGACAAATTTCTTCGGCACCCCGGCGTCGAACTCGTGGTAACCGCGCGGCGCGTCGTCCAGGCTGATCACTTGCACGCCGACGACCTCGGCAATGTGAATGCGGTCCCACATGATCGCCTGCATCAGCTGGCGGTTGTACTTCATCGTCGGGGTCTGGCCGGTGTGGAAGCTGTGGGACTTGGCCCAGCCGAGGCCGAAACGGATGTTCAGGCTGCCATGTTTGGCGGCTTTGTTGACCGCGCCCGGGTCTTCGGTGACATACAGACCGGGGATACCGATATTGCCGGCGACCCGCACCACGCCCATCAGGGCGTTGAGCACTTCGGCCGGGGCCTCGTGCTGTGCGCCGTCATGGCCGTGGCCACGGGCTTCGAAGCCCACCGCATCGACCGCACAATCGACTTCCGGCTCACCGAGCAGGTCGGCGATTTGCTCGTGCAGTGGAGTGTCCTTGGTCAGGTCGGCGATCTCGAAGCCCTGGGCCTTGGCATGCGCCAGACGCAGCGGATTGACGTCGCCGACGATCACTACCGCCGCTCCCAGCAGACGGGCGGAGGCGGCGGCAGCCAGTCCGACCGGGCCGGCGCCGGCGATATACACGGTGCTGCCAGGGCCGACACCGGCGGTCACCGCGCCGTGGTAGCCGGTCGGCAGGATATCGGAGAGGCAGGTCAGGTCGCGGATTTTCTCCATCGCCTTGTCGCGATCAGGCAGCTTCAGCAGGTTGAAGTCGGCATACGGCACCAGCACGTATTCGGCCTGGCCGCCAACCCAGTCGCCCATGTCCACATAGCCATAGGCACCACCGGGGCGCGCCGGATTGACCGTCAGGCAGACGCCGGTGTGCTGTTCCTTGCAACTGCGACAACGGCCGCAGGCGACGTTGAACGGCACCGAGACCAGGTCACCGATCTGCACGTTTTCCACGTCGCGGCCCTTTTCGATCACCTCGCCGGTGATCTCATGGCCTAGCACCAGCCCGACCTGGGCCGTGGTCCGGCCACGCACCATATGCTGGTCGGAGCCGCAGATATTGGTCGAGACCACGCGCAGGATCACGCCATGGTCAATGCGCTTGCCGCGCGGGTCTTGCATTTTCGGATAGGGGATGGTCTGCACCTCGACCTTGCCTGCGCCGAGATACACGACACCACGATTACCAGACATGATTTCACCTCGCTTTTGTTGTTGTGAGAACACGGCCCTTGTACTGCGAAAAGGGTCGCGCGGCCTTACAGTGCGGCGGTATATGTCTTGCGTTCGCGCGTGAATGCAGATGGGTTGGAAGTTACCTTCCAACGACGCGTGATTAGCCGTCATCGTATCGATCCTACGCCTGGTATCAGTACCCGGCGAGAGCATTTAGCACCCAATCACCACCCGTTTCAGGACACTCAACCGCTAGGCTTGCTGGAGGTTTGCATCGCTCCATACCTAGTGCGTCTATGATTCAGTCTGGATCTTCTATGAGGACGCAGTACTTACCACCAGGATCAGCATTTGTACCCCCAGATATCCACCTGCAGTGTTAGGCATGGGGTGTGTGTTGAGTCTATCTTCCCCCTCAATTTCCATGGATTCAGGGGCTAACCCTGGACGGACAGGAGCAAAAAGCAATGGTTTCGGACTGGAGTGATCAGGTAGCGCTTGTCAGTGGCGCGGGCAGTGAACGTGGCATTGGCTTTGCGATTGCGAAGCGTCTGGGCAGCCTCGGCGTGAGGTTGATCATCACAGGCAGCAGTGCTCGCATCCATGATCGAGTGGAGGAGTTACGCGTCGCAGGGTTTGAAGTGCACGGGCGTGCGGCTGACCTGAGCGAAGAGGATCAAGTCCTTGAACTGACCACTTGGGCCGAATCGGTATGGGGGCGAATCGATATTCTTGTGAACAATGCCGGCATGGCCGCCCAGGGGCACCCGGAGCCTTTTGCCGAACTGGCGGACATGAGTGTCGATAGCTGGAATCTTTCAATTGCTCGAAATCTGACAACTGCCTTTCTGTTGACCCGTGGAATTTTGCCGGGGATGCGTAACAGACGTTACGGCCGTATCGTCAATGTCAGCTCCACGACTGGCACTCGAGCCGGTAATCGAGGCGAGGCGGCTTATGCCGCGGCAAAAGCCGGAATGGTGGGTATGAACATGAGCCTGGCCCTTGAGGTTGCGGGCTATGGAATCACTGTGAATTCGGTCGCGCCGGGTTGGATCGCCACTGGGTCAAGCACTCCAGAGGAAGAGAATGCAGCGAAGTATGTCCCGGTTGGCAGGGCGGGTCGCCCAGAAGAAGTGGCTGCTGCCGTTACATTCCTGGCCTCACCTGAGTCCAGTTACATCACTGGAGAGTTGTTGGTGATCGATGGTGGCAATTGCCTGATAGAGAACAAAGCACCCAAGTAATGAATGCGTTGTCCGCCGCAAAAATTTGCGGCGGAGGAGAGCAAGTGACTTCCTCCGTCGCGATTCAGGCGAATTCGATCAAAACGGCAGTGGTAGTTTCGCGGTGCGCCCCCCATCCACCACCAGCACTTGCCCGGTGATAAAGGCCGATGACTCCGAGGCCAGGAATACGACTGTCCCGCCAACATCCGTCGGCAATCCGGTACGCCCGACCGGGTGAAGGCGCAGGAGTGCCTGGCGCGCCGCACGCGGATCAGCTTGAGCGGCGAGGTATGCATCACTCAGCTCGGAATTTATCCAACCCGGAGCAATGGCATTGCAGCGGATCCCGTCTCGGCCGAGATCGACTGCCAAGGCTCGGGTCAGCCCATGGATGCCCGCCTTGGACGCACAGTACGCGGCATGTTCAGGGTTGGCGCCTATGCCTTCGATCGAACCGATGTTGATAATGCTGCCACCGCCTCGCTGACGCATCTGAGGCACCAACGCCTTGCACAGGAATGCTGGCGCCCGCAGATTGACTGCCATCATGCGATCCCAGTCCTGCTCGGTCATATCATCAATGGATTTCTCGAACATGAACCCGGCGTTGTTAACCAAGACATCGATTCCGCCAAGCTGCTCCTGGGCGAACTGGGCAATCAAATTGGGCGACTCCATCGAGGCGAGATCAGCCTCGACGAAATAGACTTGAGGGTGATTTCGCAAGTCGGCGTCCAGTGCCTGGCGCTGAGCGATCAACACAGACGCTCCTGCCTCAAGCAATTGTTCGGTGATGCCTCGGCCAATCCCTCTGCCGCCCCCGGTCACCACTACATTTTTACCGTTGAGCATCGCTAACTCTCCTTAGCCGGATACCGGCTTGGCGCCTGTGACTTCTACCGTTTCACCGGCGATGTACCTGGCCTCGTCGGACGCCAGAAATGCGATGACATCCGCAATGTCTTCAGGCTCGGCGATGCGGCCTAATGGCACGCTCTTGTTCAGTTCTTGCACGGCTTTATCCGGATCCAGGCCTCGACGCTCAAAGCCGCTGCGTATCATCGGGGTGTTGATTTCGTGCGGGCACACGGCGTTGACACGGATGCCCAAAGGGGCGCAATCGCGGCCCAGATTTTTGGTTAACGCCGCGACAGCCCCTTTGCTTGTGCAATACGCCACATGAGCGGGGCCGGGATAAATGCCCCAGACAGAGGATGTGTTGACGATTGCGGCGCCCGGGCGATTTTTCATATGCGGTATCGCGGCACGGCAGATGAAGAACACCGCATTCAGGTTTACGCCCATGGCGTCAAACCACATCTCGTCAGTGGTTTCCTCAATCGTGCCCCGGGGAATGATGCCCGCATTGTTCAACACGATATCGATACCCGAAAATATATCGACGGCCGTTTGGACAATCGCTTCGCAATATTCTTTTCGGCGCAAATCGCCTGCCACGTAGTGGACTTCTGCGCCCAGGTCACGGACTTTTGCGGAGATTGATTTGCAACCGGCTTCGTCAAGATCAGACAAGACAAGCTTGGCGCCTTCACGTGCGAACAATAACGCTAACGCCTGTCCGACGCCCCCGGCAGCGCCGGTGATGATCACCACTTTATTATTGAATTTCATAGGGCAACCTATTTGAAGTTTTTGTCGGAGCCATTATTTGGTTTCAATGGATCGCAGCGTCCAACAACTTTTTTACCGGGCCAAAGATGACGTGGCGTTATCCAAAAAATCGCGCACGCACCAAACATCCTCTTGCATAGCGAACATATGTCTAAAAAATGTACGCCCATGTACATGCCGTGTACGCCACAGATTTCGGGGTGTACAGTGACTAGGAATTTACAAAGAAAGGTGCAACCCGAATGTCACAGACAGGAAGGGCTAAAACCAAAGCGCAGGACGCAGGCTGGCGAGGCTCCGTCGATGGTTGGCTGGATGCTGCCTACGATGCTCTTAAAGAGTCGGGTGTGGATGCTGTGCGGGTGATGCCGCTGGCCAAGCGCTTGAATTTGTCTCGCACCAGCTTCTACTGGTTCTATGAAGATCGGGAACAGCTGCTCGCGGCACTCCTGGCTCGATGGCGGGACAAGAACACCGGCGGTATGGTCAGCCAATGTGAGAGTTATGCAGAAAGCATTTCAGAAGCGATTCTCAACGTCTTTGAGTGCTGGCTGAACCCTGAGCTGTTCGACTCGCAGTTCGAATTTGCCGTGCGCAGTTGGGCGCTGCAATCGGACGAGGTCAAAGCTGAAATCGCTCTAGCCGATGAAGCGCGGATGAATGCCCTGGCCGCGATGTTCCGACGGTTTGGTTACGACGTCGAGGGGGCTGACGTTCGGGCCAGGACGATCTACCTCACACAGATCGGCTACATCTCGATGAAAACCAATGAAGACATTGTCGTGCGATTTCGACGGATTCCCCAGTACGTGAGCGTGTTTACCGGCAAGGTACCGAAGCGTCGCGAGCTGGACCGCTTTTATGGAAAGTTCGGCTACGCAGAAAAAGAGCCCGGTGTTTTTGTTCCCTTGGTCGATACATTCGAGGAGTCTCCTGCCGATGGAGAATAGAACCCTGGGCATCATTGGGGGCACCGGCTGGCTCGGGCGCGCAATCGCGCAGGCGCTGCTCGATAGCGGGTTCATCAAGCCTGACCATTTGTTGATCTCGAACCGCTCAGGTGTCAGTACTTTTGAGCCTGGCGTGAGGCTGCTGGCCGACAACCAGCAGTTGGTGGACCTCAGCGATATTGTCGTGCTGTCCATCCGGCCGGAGCAGTTTCGCGAACTGCTGATCAACGCCCGCGGCAAGCTAGTGATTTCTCTGATGGCCGGAGTTCCGGCGGCAGCCATCAGCGCGGCAACCGGTGCGGATGTAATCGTGCGGGCCATGCCGAATGCGGCCGTGGAAATCAGGCAGTCGTTCACGCCTTGGTACTGTGCCGGAAACCTTGTTGAGCGCGACCGCCAGTGGGTGCAGCGACTGTTCGAGTGCGTAGGGTCGGCTGACGAAGTGCCGGATGAAGACTGTATTGATTATCTCAGCGCATTGTCCGGGACTGGGCCGGCCTTCCCGGCGATGCTGCAATTGGCGCTGACTGATCAGGCGGTGGCTGCAGGAATCCCCCTTGCCATCGCGCAGCGCGCTGCACAAGGCGTAGTGGTGGGGGGAGGCCAGATGCTTGCCAGCCGCGATCCGCGACAAATGATTGAGTCGTTGATGGCCTACCGTGGCGTGACGGCGGCAGCGCTGCAGTCGATGGCCGATCAGAACATCGAGTCCATTGTGGGGGCGGCGGTAAAGGCCGGCGCTGAAGTTGCGCGTCGGGGCATGTAGCCAGGGCAGGGGATAGACAGTGAAGGCCCGCTGAAGGGCCTTCACTGTAGAAAGCATCAACCGTTTGCGATTATTCCGCCTTGAAGCAGTAGACAGCCAGTTTGTTGCCATCAAGGTCCCGAGCGTAAGCGGCATAGGCATTTTCAGCCCAGCTACGCGAACCCGGTTGGCCTTCACAGGTGCCACCCGCCGCAAGTGCGGTTTCGTGGAATGCATGTACTGCAGCGCGATTTGGCGCTTCGAAACTCACGGTCACGCCATTGCCAACGTTGGCAGGATTGCCATTAGCGGGTTTTAGCACGAAGAACGACGGTTTATCCACGCCCCAAATGGAGCCGGATTCATCAAGGTCGGCAACACGGTTAAGACCAATTTCTTTGAGAACACGATCATAGAAGGTCCGTGCTTTGGCAAGGTCATTGGTACCGACAGTGACATGGGTAAAAACAGACATTTTGATTTCCTTTGGGTTGTGATGCGGGTGTGAGCGCTGGCCGATATCACGGCAGTGCCTTGGCCAAAAGCGACTGCCGCTTTCGATTTAATGGTCACTGCTGACATGGTTTCCCTCTTGTTCATGGCGAGCCTCCGTTCCAACAAGAATGGAGGCTCGAATTCAGATTTCTTTCACCAGGCGCAAAGCGTCGTAGATGGCCGCGTGGGTGTTGCGAGCAGACACGGCGTCGCCGATCCGGAACAGTTGGAAGCGTCCTTCGGGATTGGTGACGATGTTCTGTGCCGTGCCGGCTATCAGGTCATGCTGCTCTACCGCGCCGCCATTGGTGGAGAGAGGACGCAGGTCGAAGTACAGGTCGTCCAGAGGGAGGGTGCCGTGGTTGACGACCACCTGATCGACCATGCGTTGCTTGTGAACCTGTCCGTAGTCGCTGCCAAAGGTTGCAACGAGTCCGCCATCACGTTTTTCCACGGTATCGACGCGGTAGGTGACAGTGAAAGTGACGTCCAGATCCTGCAGGCTGCGCATGTAGGGCACCAGGTTCATGGCCATGACTTCCGGTGCAAACGAGCGGTCAGGGGTCACGATTTCTACTTTCGCGCCGCTATTGGCGATGACTTCGGCTGCCTGTAGAGCAGCATGATCCCCGGCATCGTCGAAGATCAGTACGTTGCGACCGGGCTTGATGTCACCGGAGATGATGTCCCAGGTTGAAACCACGAGTTCGTTGCCTTCGCGGAGCACCTCGGTATCCGGAAGGCCTCCGGTCGCCACGATGACCACGTCAGGCTCGAAGGCTTGCACGGTGTCGGCTTCGGCCCAGGTGTTGAAATGAAACTTCACCCCCAGTCGTTCGCATTGCGCCATGCGCCAATCAATGATGCTGATCATCTCGCGACGACGCTCGCTCAATGCCGTCAGACGAATCTGCCCGCCAGGTTGGTCAGCCGCCTCAAGTACCGTTACATCATGGCCGCGCTCACCGGCGACCCGCGCCGCTTCCAGCCCGGCAGGGCCGGTACCGACCACCAGCACCTTGCGCTTGACGGCGGCTTTGGGAATGTCATGGGGCATGGTGGTTTCCCGCCCCGTCGCTGCGTTGTGGATGCAGTAGGCCGCGCCACCCTGGTAGATGCGATCCAGGCAATAGTTGGCGCCGACGCACGGGCGAATATCTTCTTCGCGCCCTTCGATGATCTTGCGCACGATGTGCGGATCGGTCATGTGCGCACGAGTCATACCCACCATGTCCACTTTGCCCGAGGCGATCGCGTAGCGTGCGGTGGCCACGTCGGGAATCTTCGCCGCGTGGAAGGTCGGAAAGCCTGTTGAGGAGCGGATCTCGCCAGCGAAGTCGAGATGAGGCGAGTTGCGCATACCCTGAATCGGGATGACATCAGTCAGCCCTGCATCCGTATCAATGTGACCACGCACGACGTTCAGGAAGTCGACCAGTCCGCTGTCCTTGAGCATGTGAGAAACCTGCATGCCCTCGCTGGCAGTAAAACCCCCGGGCAATTCTTCATCACCGGTGTAGCGAACCCCCAGCAGAAAATCTTCGCCGACCCGCTGGCGGATGCCACGCAGGATGTCGAAGGTAAAGCGCATGCGATTTTCAAGTGACCCGCCATAAGGGCCGTCGAGGTCATTGGTCAACGGCGACCAGAACTGGTCCATCAAATGCCCGTAAGCCTGAAGCTCCAGACCATCGAGACCTGCCGCCTTCATGCGTTCCGCCGCGTCTACATAGTCCTTGATGATCCGCTCGATGTCCCATTCTTCCATTTTTTTCGGGAAGGAGCGGTGTGACGCCTCGCGACGGTGTGACGGCGACACCACCGGCAACCAGTCGGCCTTGTCCCAGCGGGTGCGGCGGCCCAGGTGAGTCAACTGGATCATCACTGCCGCGCCATGTTCGTGGCATTCATCGGTCAGGTCCTTCAACCATCCGACCACTTCATCCTTGTAGGCGAGCACATTGTTGAATACCGGCGGGCTGTCTCGGGAGACGGCAGCGGAACCGGCAGTCATGGTCAGGGCGACACCGGCCTTTGCGCGCTCCACGTGGTAGGCGCGATAGAGATCCTTGGGCATGCCATCCACAGGGTAGGCCGGTTCATGGGAGGTGGTCATGATCCGGTTTCTGAGGGTCAGATTCTTGATTTTATAGGGTTGCAGCAAGGGATCGCTGGACATCGTGGTGCGCTCCAAAGTGGGCTTCATCAGGCTTGGTGACTAGAAATTAGGATAAATGTACACCTGTGTCAATGGGTGGTGACACAGGTGTACATTTTGCTTGCGCAACAAAAAATCCAGGATTAACATCCGTCAAAACAAGGACTGAACTGGCTCATCCACGCCTGTCATCCATTGCATCGATTGATGAGTGCCCGAGGGAATTATGAAAGTGCTCGTAGCGGTAAAACGCGCCATCGACCCGAACGTGAAAGCGCGTGTTAAAGGTGATGGTTCAGGCGTCGACCTGAATGGCGTAAAGATGGCCTTGAACCCTTTCTGCGAAATCGCAGTGGAAGAAGCTCTTCGCCTTAAGGAAAAAGGCGTGGTTTGCGAGGTGGTGGTCGTTTCAGTTGGCACTTCTGCTGCGCAAGAACAATTACGTACGGCATTAGCGCTTGGCGCAGATCGAGCACTTCTGGTTGAAACGAGCGCGATGCTCGAGCCGCTCAACGTGGCCAAATACCTCAGCAAAGTGATCGATAACGAAAAGCCGCAATTGATCCTTTTTGGTAAACAGGCTATCGACCAGGAGAACAACCAGACCGGGCAGATGGTTGCGCAATTGATAGGCAGTGGTCAGGCCACCTTTGCCTCGGCCATCAGCTATGCCGATGGCCGATGGGTTGTTGAACGTGAAGTTGATGGTGGCAGCCAGGTTGTGGCCCTTACGGCACCCGCCGTTATTACCTGTGATCTGCGCCTTAATGAACCGCGCTATGCCTCGTTGCCAAACATCATGAAGGCCAAGAAAAAACCGCTCGAGGTGATTGCCGCTGATGGCTTGGGCGCGAGCGTGAGGGAGCACACCCGGCTGCTCAAGGTGACGCCACCTCCAGTGCGAAAAGCAGGTGTCAACGTCAGTTCGGTATCTGAACTGGTGGAAAAACTGAGAAACGTGGCGGGGTTAGTTTGATGCGCACATTGGTTATAGCCGAGCACAAAGGGACTCAACTCACGGCAGGCACATTGAGTGCGATTACTGCTGCTATCGATCTGGGCTTCGAAACGGATTTGCTTGTGATGGGTGGGCCAGAGGCATCAGACGTTGCGGAACAGGCCGCGCTTACCAAGGGCCTGCATCGAGTGCTGCTCGCGCAGGATGAGATGTTCGAGAAGACGCTGGCCGAAAATGTCCAGCCACTGATCACTTCGCTAGTGGGCGACACTTATACCCATGTAATGGCCGATGCGAGCAGCATGGGGCGCAATGTGTTGCCACGGGTAGCGGCCAGCCTGGATGTCGGCATGCTTTCGGACGTCATCAAAATTGTGTCGGCAGACACTTTCGAGCGACCCATTTATGCCGGCAACGCGATCGTCACCGTTCAGTCCATCGATTCAGTCAAGTTGCTCACCCTCCGTACCTCGGCTTTTGCCCAAGCCTCGTCCCATCAGGATCGCTGCGAAGTCATGGCCGTTAATGGGGGGCGCAGTGCAAGCACTGTCAGCTTTGTAAGCGAACAGCTGACGGTGAGCGAAAGGCCTGACCTGTCGAGCGCTCGTGTCGTCGTTTCCGGTGGTCGCGGGATGCAGAGCAAAGCGAATTTTGCATTGATCGAACGTGTGGCAGACAAGCTCGGTGGCGCCGTAGGCGCATCACGCGCTGCAGTGGACGCGGGTTTTGCCCCCAACGACTTGCAAGTCGGGCAGACGGGGAAAATAGTGGCACCGGATCTCTACATCGCCGCAGGTATCAGTGGCGCCATTCAACACCTGGCGGGTATGAGTGGATCAAAGGTAATCGTCGCGATCAACCAGGACGCTGAGGCGCCGATCGCCCAAGTTGCAGATTACATGTTGGTTGCGGATTTGTTTGAGGCATTACCAGCGCTCGAAAAGGCATTGTGAGTGAGTTGATGATGATTCCATGGCAGAACAATGGGCGAAGTTTCATATTTGAAAGTTCAATATGGGCTTCGCATTTTTATACGAGGCGTTGATGCTTCTGCTGTCCTGCCAATAACTATTAATACAGCACGCGGAGATGCACATGATTACGTTATCCAGTAAAACTTGTACCGGCTGGCTTGCAGGTTTGGTTATGATCTCCGGCAGCCTGATAGCTCATGCCGAGGAGCCCGTGCCTATCCGTATTGGTTGGGTGAATTGGTCGGATACGGAGATCGCTGTAAAGCTGGCAGACACGGCGCTGCGAGATCACCTGAAGCAACCGGTCAAATTGGTTCTTGCCGATATTGGTATTCAGTTTCAGGCGCTGGCTAACGGTAATATCGACCTGATTCCTATGGTGTGGCTGCCAAGCACTCACAAGTCCTTTTATGATAAATACCGCGACAAGCTCGAAGACTTGGGGGTGCTTTATGAGGGACGGATTGGCATGGCGGTACCCACTTCTATTCCTGTCAGTGAAATCGCCAGTGTCGAAGACCTTAACAAGCCAGAGGTAAGGGAAAAACTCGGTGGCAAGATTTTGACTTCCGAAGTGGGTAATGGTCAGTACAAACTTACGGAAAAGGCCATTAAAGAATATCGTCTTGATGGATATAAGATGGTCGCCTCTTCAGAGTCTGGAATGTTGAGCGAGTTGGATCGTAATCTGAAACGTGACAAGTGGTCTTTGATTAACGCATGGAGCCCGCACTGGATGTTCTCCAAGTGGTCACTGCGATATTTGGATGATCCGAAGCAGATTTTCGGAGGCTCTGAGCAAATCCACGCGGTTGCCCGCAAAGGTTTTAGCGCAGAACACCCCGATGTTGCTCGATTCTTCGCCAACTTCAAAATTCCTAAAGCTGACCTTGAGAAAATGATGGCTACCGCGCGTGATAGCTCGGCAGATAAGGTAGTTGCAGAATACTACTCAGCCAACAAGCCCCGCTTTGCCGCAATGTTTGACGGCACGACTGCTGCAACAACAGCGGGCCAGTGACGACGGCCACTGTCTTGTCACTATTTTGCAGTTCGATGCCCTTTGCAGTGAGTGAAGGGTATTGAGTGTTCATCTTTGGATCGGATTTTTATAGATACCGGACACAGGTCATTGTATTGCGTTGCGACGATATATGATGAGTGGTTCTTGAACATTAGTTCGAGAGAAATAAACGAGCAGTAGCAATCATGTGACTCAGTAAGATTAAAGAGGGTATCGCCGTGCTTTCTAAATCTTCTGCCTAATTGACATTCTTGAAAGGAGAACATACGTGACAGAGTTATTTGATATTCGGCTGGCTAGCAAACAAACAGCGTTCACTGAAATTCCCGTCATAGATATATCGTCGCTCATAAACGGCGAAAATCCACTGGAGGTGGCAAGCCAAATAGGTGACGCATGCGAAAAGGTGGGTTTTTTTTATATAAAAAACCATGGCATTGACCAGCAGTTAATAGATGAGATGTATGCGCTTACCAAAAGCTTTTTCAAGCTTCCTTTTGATGAGAAGAACAAGCTGAATGTCGTAAATTCCGGGCCCACGCTACGTGGTTATATACCGATGTACGCGGAAAACGTCGATCCTGCTAATACCCGCGATTTCAAAGAGTGTTTTGATTGCGGAGCTCATTACGATGAGGTCTCTCCATTTTTTGGTCCTAATCAAATGCCATCGGCACTGCCGCAATTTGAGAAGGTTGCCGAAGATTACCATTCCTCTGTATTGGCCCTCGCGCGAATGCTGATTGGTGGGATCGCGCTGAGCTTGGGTCTACCACAAAATTACTTTGAACACCTTCAGCGTAAGCCCATCACGATTCAGCGGATTTTGCGTTACCCGCCCCAGATCGGAAGAATTTCCCAAGAGGAGATTGGTATTGGGGCACACACGGACTACGGTTTCTTGACTGTTCTATCACAAGATGCGGTTGGCGGTTTGCAAGTCAGGAACCGGGCAGGGGAGTGGGTTACTGCCCCACCAGTTGAAGGCACTTTTATCGTCAATATTGGTGATCTGGTTCAAACACTCACCAACGATCGCTACACCTCGACAATGCATCGCGTCATAAATACCAGCGGTCTGGAGCGCTATTCAATACCCTTCTTTATTGATTTGGATTTCGATGCGGTTGTTGAACCTGTGCCGACCTGCGTGAGCGAGGCTCTACCCGCGAAGTATGAAGCGTACACATGTGGCCAACACAAATTTAAGCGCTTTGTAGATAGCTATGCGCATCTGCAAGGCGCATAGAGGGTTATCAATTCAACGCCGCTCCTGAGCTGGAGTTTCGTTGATCAGTTCGATTTGGCTCGTTTACCTGCTCACGTGTCGCTAATCCGGCTGGTAGACAGCTCGATGGCCGCCGTCACGGCCGAGTGGATCGTCGATGCGTCGGGGACTGCCCCATTGGGAAACCACCGCTGGGGCGGATCGGCTGGACTTCATCCAGGGTGTGGGCGGTGAAGTTTTTCCAAAAGCCAGAAACGACAAAGCCCTGAATAATCAGGGCTTTGTCGTATAAAGATGGCGGAGGCGATGGGATTCGAACTCATGGACCTGTTACAGTCGACGGTTTTCAAGACCGTTGCCTTAAACCACTCGGCCACACCTCCGTTTGCGTTGCGGGCGCCATAATACCTGAATGAAACACACTGTCAAACTCTCTGCATAGCTTGTTACAGAGCGTCTGTTATGATCTTTGCGACTGAACGTTTCAAACCAACAGGAGTGTCGCCATGCGCGAACAGGATTACGCAGTTAATAACAGCGTGCAGGCTGAGCAGCTAGAGGTTAGCCGCGTCCTGCGCAACACATACGGCTTGCTTGCTCTCACCCTCGCATTCAGCGGCGTGATGGCGTTCGTCGCTCAGCAAATGCGTGTCGGTTACCCGAACGTGTTCGTGGTGCTGATCGGCTTCTACGGGCTTTTCTTCCTCACCAACAAACTCCGTGATTCGGCCTGGGGCCTGGTGTCGGCATTTGCCTTGACCGGTTTCATGGGTTTCCTGCTCGGCCCGATCCTCAACCGCTACCTGGGCATGCAGGGCGGCGCTGAAGTCGTCAGTTCGGCCTTTGCGATGACCGCGCTGGTGTTTGGTGGCCTGTCGGCTTACGTGCTGATTACCCGCAAGGACATGAGCTTCCTCGGTGGTTTCATCACGGCTGGCTTCTTCGTGTTGCTGGGTGCGACGCTGGCAAGCTTCTTCTTCAAGATCAGCGGTCTGCAACTGGCGATCAGCGCAGGTTTCGTGCTGTTCTCCTCGGTCTGCATTCTGTTCCAGACCAGTGCCATCATTCAGGGCGGCGAGCGCAACTACATCATGGCGACCATCAGCCTGTATGTATCGATCTACAACCTGTTCGTCAGCTTGTTGCAGCTGTTCGGCATCATGAGCCGCGATGATTAATCGCCAGCTTTGAGTCATAAAAAAACCCGCCTAGGCGGGTTTTTTTATTGGCTAGCGAAAGATCACTCTTCCAGGCTACCCATTGCAGTGGTGTTGAAACCACCGTCTACGTACATGATTTCGCCGCTGATGCCGGACGCCAGGTCCGAGCACAGGAAGGCGCCGGCGTTGCCGACTTCGTCGATGGTAACGTTACGACGCAACGGGGTTTGCGCTTCGTTGGCTGCCAGCATTTTGCGGAAGTTCTTGATGCCGGAAGCCGCGAGGGTACGGATCGGGCCAGCCGATACGCAGTTGACGCGGGTGCCGTCCGGGCCCAGGGAGCCGGCGAGGTAACGTACGCCAGCTTCCAGGGAAGCCTTGGCCATGCCCATTACGTTGTAGTTAGGCATGGTGCGCTCGGCACCCAGGTACGACAGGGTCAGCAGGCTGCCATTGCGGCCTTTCATCATTTCGCGACCAGCCTTGGCCAGGGCCACGAAGCTGTAGGCGCTGATGTCGTGAGCAATGCGGAAACCTTCACGGGTGGTGGCTTCGGTGAAGTCGCCGTCCAGTTGGTCGCCCGGGGCGAAGCCGACGGAGTGCACGATGCAGTCCAGGCCGTCCCACTTCTTGCCCAGTTCAACGAAAACCTTGGCGATCTCTTCATCGCTGGCCACGTCGCACGGGAAGCACAGGTCAGGGTTGGAACCCCAGCTCTGTGCGAACTCTTCGACACGACCCTTGAGTTTGTCGTTCTGATAAGTGAAGGCAAGCTCAGCGCCCTCGCGATGCATGGCGGCAGCGATGCCGGATGCGATGGACAGCTTACTGGCGACACCGACGATCAGTACGCGCTTACCGGCGAGAAAACCCATGTGTTGCTCCTCTCTTTCAGGTTATTGCGCAGTGGCTGGTGCCAGGAAAGCGGCTTCCAGCAACTGCTGTGTATACGGATGTTGGGGGGCGGCAAAGATGCTTTGCGCGTCTCCCTGTTCGACCACTTGGCCATGCTTGACCACCATCAGCTGGTGGCTCAGCGCCTTGACGACAGCCAGGTCATGGCTGATAAACAGATACGTCAGGTTGTACTTGGTTTGCAGTGAACGTAGCAGCTCCACCACTTGGCGTTGAACGGTGCGGTCGAGGGCCGAAGTCGGCTCGTCCAGCAGAATCAACGCCGGTTTTAGCACTAATGCCCGGGCAATGGCGATTCTCTGCCGTTGCCCACCGGAAAATTCGTGGGGGTAGCGGTTCCGGGTTTCCGGGTCCAGGCCTACCTCCTTCAATGCCGCAATAATCGCTTGTTCCTGTTCCGCCTCGGTGCCCATCTTGTGGATCCGCAGGCCTTCACCGACGATCTGGCTCACGCACATCCGCGGGCTCAGGCTGCCAAACGGGTCCTGAAACACCACCTGCATCTCCCGACGCAAAGGCCGAACCTGTTGTTGCGTCAGGCAGTCTAGCTGCTTGCCTTCAAAACGGATCGCGCCTTTGCTGGCAATCAGCCGCAAAATCGCCAACCCCAGTGTCGACTTGCCTGAACCGCTTTCTCCCACAATCCCCAGGGTCTGGCCCTGGGGCAGGCTGAAATTGATGCCGTCCACCGCCTTGATGTGGTCGACGGTCTTTTTCAGTAAGCCTTTCTTGATCGGGAACCAGACTTTCAGGTCCTCGACCTGCAGCAGTGGCGGGCCAATGATATTGGTCGCCGGCTTGCCGCTGGGCTCCGCTGCCAGCAGTTCCCGAGTGTACGGATGCTGCGGCGCGCGGAACAGCTCTTCGCACGATGCCTGTTCGACGATGCAACCGCGCTGCATGACACATACGCGATGCGCAATTCTTCGCACAAGGTTCAAATCGTGACTGATCAGTAACAGCGCCATGCCCAGACGGGTCTGCAATTCCTTGAGCAATTCGAGGATTTTCAGCTGAACGGTTACGTCCAGGGCCGTGGTCGGCTCATCGGCGATCAGCAGTTCCGGCTCGTTGGCCAGGGCCATGGCAATCATCACCCGCTGGCGCTGGCCGCCGGACAATTCGTGGGGCAGGGCCTTGAGGCGCTTGTGCGGCTCGGGAATGCCGACCATTTCCAGCAACTCCAGCGTGCGCTTGGTCGCCACTTTGCCGATCAGGCCCTTGTGAATGCCCAGTACCTCGTTGATCTGTTTCTCGATCGAGTGCAGCGGGTTGAGCGAGGTCATCGGCTCCTGGAAGATCATCGCGATCCGGTTGCCCCGGATATGGCGGATAGTTTTCTCTTTCAGACTCAGCAAGTTCTGCCCGGAATACTCAATGGTCCCGGACGGGTGACGAGCGAGCGGGTAGGGCAGCAACCGCAGGATCGAATGCGCGGTCACCGATTTGCCAGAGCCACTTTCGCCCACCAGTGCCAGGGTTTCGCCGCGCTTGATGTCGAAGCTGACGCCTTCGACGACGCGCTGAACGCGATCGCCAACGACGAATTCGACGGCCAGGTCGCGCACTTCGATCAGATTGTCCTGATTCATTTCACTTCCTCGGGTCGAAGGCATCGCGAGCGGACTCGCCGATGAACACCAGCAGACTCAACATCAACGCCAGCACCGCAAACGCGCTCATGCCCAGCCACGGCGCTTGCAGGTTGGATTTGCCCTGGGCCACCAGCTCACCCAGCGACGGTGCGCCCGGTGGCAGGCCGAAGCCCAGGAAGTCGAGCGCAGTCAGGGTGCCGATGGCGCCGGTCAGGATGAACGGCATGAACGTCATTGTCGAAACCATGGCGTTGGGGAGAATGTGACGGAACATGATCGCACCGTTTTGCATCCCCAGTGCCCGTGCCGCTCGCACGTATTCTAGGTTACGCCCACGCAGGAACTCGGCGCGCACGACGTCCACCAGGCTCATCCACGAGAACAGCAGCATGATCCCCAGCAGCCACCAGAAGTTAGGCTGGACGAAGCTGGCGAGGATGATCAGCAGGTACAGCACCGGCAACCCGGACCAGATTTCCAGGAATCGCTGTCCGGCCAGATCCACCCAGCCGCCATAGAAGCCCTGCAAGGCGCCGGCGATAACGCCGATGATCGAACTGAGAATGGTCAGCGTCAGGGCAAACAGCACCGAAATCCGGAAACCGTAGATCACCCGCGCCAATACATCTCGGCCCTGGTCGTCTGTGCCCAGCAGATTGTCGGCCGACGGCGGCGCCGGTGCCGGGACTTTCAGGTCGTAGTTGATGCTCTGGTAGCTGTAGGGAATTGGTGCCCACAAAACATAGGCGTCTTTGGCCTTGAGCAGTTCGCGGATGTAAGGGCTTTTGTAGTTGGCTTCCAGCGGGAATTCGCCGCCGAACGCGGTTTCCGGGTAGCGCTTGAGCGCCGGGAAGTACCAGCCATTGTCGTAATGCACCACCAGCGGTTTGTCGTTGGCGATCAGCTCGGCGCCGAGGCTCAGACCGAACAGCACCAAAAACAGCCACAGCGACCACCAGCCGCGCTTGTTGGCCTTGAACAGCTCGAAACGCCGGCGATTGAGTGGGGACAGATTCATCTCAATGCTCCCGGCTTTCGAAATCGATGCGCGGATCGACAAAGGTGTAGGTGAGGTCGCCGATCAATTTCACCACCAGCCCCAGCAAGGTGAAGATAAACAGTGTGCCGAATACCACCGGGTAATCGCGGTTGATCGCCGCTTCAAAACTCATCAAGCCGAGGCCATCAAGCGAGAAGATCACCTCAACCAGCAGCGAGCCGGTGAAGAAAATCCCGATAAACGCCGAGGGGAAGCCGGCGATCACCAGCAGCATGGCATTGCGGAACACATGGCCGTACAGCACACGGTGATTGGTCAGGCCCTTGGCCTTGGCGGTGACGACGTATTGCTTGTTGATTTCGTCGAGGAAACTGTTCTTGGTTAACAGGGTCATGGTCGCGAAGTTGCCGATCACCAGCGCCGTCACTGGCAGCGCCAGGTGCCAGAAGTAATCGAGGATCTTGCCGCCAGTGCTCAGTTCAGCAAAGTTGTTGGAGGTCAGGCCCCTTAGCGGGAACCAGTCCAGATAGCTGCCGCCGGCGAACACCACGATCAGCAGGATGGCGAACAGGAACGCCGGGATCGCGTAGCCGACGATGATCGCCGAACTGGTCCAGACATCGAAGTGGCTGCCGTGCCGCGTCGCCTTGGCGATCCCCAGCGGGATCGACACCAGGTACATGATCAGGGTGCTCCACAGCCCAAGCGAGATCGACACTGGCATCTTTTCCTTGATCAGGTCGATGACCTTGGCGTCGCGGAAGAAGCTGTCGCCGAAATCCAGAGTGGCGTAGTTCTTGATCATGATCCACAAGCGTTCCGGCGCCGATTTGTCGAAACCGTACATGTGCTCGATTTCCTTGACCAGCGCCGGGTCCAGGCCTTGGGCACCGCGATACGCCGATCCGGCCACCGACACTTCGGCACCGCCGCCGGCAATACGGCTGGTGGCGCCTTCGAAGCCTTCGAGCTTGGCGATCATCTGTTCTACGGGGCCGCCCGGGGCGGCCTGGATGATCACGAAGTTGATCAGCAAAATGCCGAGCAAGGTCGGGATGATCAGCAGCAGTCGCCGAAAAATATACGCCAGCATCTATTACTCCGTGCCCGCAGGGTCGGCTTGCAGTTTGGTTTCGACTTCTACCGCCGGTTTAGCGTCGGGCTTGACCCACCAGGTGTTGATGCCAATGTCGTACTTGGGTGAGGTTTTTGGATGGCCGATGTGGTTCCAGTAAGCCACGCGCCAGGTCTTGATGTGCCAGTTGGGGATCACGTAATAACCCCATTGCAGCACGCGGTCCAGCGCCCGGGCATGAGCCACCAGGCTTTTGCGCGAATCGGCGTTGATCAGTTGCTCGACCAGTTGGTCCACCACCGGGTCTTTCAAGCCCATGGAATTACGGCTGCCGGGTTTGTCGGCGGCGGCGGACATCCAGAATTCACGCTGTTCGTTGCCCGGCGAGTTGGACTGCGGGAAGCTGCCGACGATCATGTCGAAGTCCCGCGAACGCACGCGGTTGATGTATTGCGACACATCGACCCGACGGATCACCAGGTCGATCCCGAGGTCGCTGAGGTTGCGCTTGAACGGCAGCAGCACGCGTTCGAATTCAGTCTGGGCCAGCAGGAATTCGATGCTCACCGGTTTGCCGTTGGTATCGACCATCTTGTCATCGACGATCCGCCAGCCAGCCTCTTGCAACAGTTGATAGGCCTTGCGCTGCTGCGTGCGGATCATGCCGCTGGCGTCGGTTACCGGGTTCTGGAACGCCTCGCTGAATACTTGCTCGGGAATCTTGCCGCGAAACGGGTCGAGGATCGCCAGTTGATCGGCGTCAGGCAGGCCAGTGGCGGCCATTTCCGAGTTCTCGAAGAAGCTGCGGGTGCGCACATAGGCGCCATTGAACAGCTGCTTGTTGGTCCATTCAAAGTCCAGCAACAGCGTCAACGCCTGACGCACGCGCACGTCCTGGAAGACCGGGCGGCGCAGGTTGAACACAAAACCCTGCATGCCGGTGGGGTTGCCGTTGGGGATCTGTTCCTTGATCAACCGGCCCTCGGTGACGGCCGGGATGTTGTAGGCGTTGGCCCAGTTCTTGGCGGTCATTTCCAGCCAGTAATCGAACTGCCCGGCCTTCAGCGCTTCCAGGGCCACGGTGTTGTCGCGGTAGTAGTCGGTGGTCATCACGTCGAAGTTGTAGAACCCGCGGTTGACCGGCAGGTCCTTGCCCCAATAGTCCTTGACCCGCTCATAGCGCACCGAGCGCCCGGCTTTGACTTCGCTGACTTTGTACGGGCCGCTGCCCAGGGGCATCTCCAGGTTGCCCTTGTTGAAATCGCGGTTCGCCCACCAATGTTTCGGCAAGACCGGCAACTGACCGAGGATCAGCGGCAGTTCGCGGTTGTTGCTGTGCTTGAACTTGAACAGCACGGTGAGCGGGTCTTCGGCGACCGCTTCGTCGACGTCGCTGTAGTAACCGCGATAGAGCGGGGCACCGTCCTTGGTCAGCGTCTGGAAGCTGAACACCACGTCTTCGGCACGGATCGGATGGCCGTCGTGGAAGCGTGCCTCGGGTCGCAGGTAAAAACGCACCCAGCTGTTGTCCGGGGCTTTCTCGATCTTGGCGGCGACCAGCCCGTATTCGGTGAATGGCTCGTCCATGCCCTGTTTGGCCAAGGTGTCGTAGATCATGCCGATGTCGTCGGCCGGCACGCCTTTGCTGATGAACGGGTTGAGGCTGTCGAAGCCGCCGAACCCGGCCTGGCGAAAGATCCCGCCCTTGGGCGCGTCGGGGTTCACATAATCGAAATGCTTGAAGTCAGCCGGGTATTTCGGCGGCTCGTTGTACAGGGTCACGGCGTGTTGCGGGGCGGCGCAGGCCAGCCCGGCAAACAGCAGACCGCTGGCCTGCAAGAGCAGGGCGCTGACGGGTTTCATCGATCTTTCTCCGAAGATTTCAGCCACCACGCGGACAGCCCCAGAGTGTAGGGCGGCGTGGCGACGAAGGCGAACCGGTTGCGGTAGGCCAGGCGGTGATAATTGAGGTACCAGTTGGGAATCATGTAGTGCTGCCACAGCAGTACACGGTCCAGGGCTTTGCCGGCGGCGACTTGTTCATCGCGTGTTTGGGCGGCGAGCAGCTGTTCAAGCAAGTGATCGACTACCGGGTTGGCAATGCCGGCGTAGTTCTTACTGCCCTTGACCCCGACCTGGCTGGAGTGGAAATACTGCCATTGTTCCAGGCCTGGGCTGAGGGTCTGGTTCAAGGTCATGAGGATCATGTCGAAGTCGAACTGATCCAGGCGTTGTTTGTACTGGGCGCGGTCGACGGTGCGCAGCCGCGCATCGACGCCAATGTTGGCGAGGTTCTCGACGTAAGGCTGAAGGATGCGTTCCAGGTTCGGGTTGACCAGCAATATCTCGAGCCTGAGTGGCTGACCCTTGGCATTCTCGATCCGTTGACCATTGAGTTTCCAGCCGGCCTCGGCGAGCAGCGTCAGGGCCTTTCGCATGGTTTCCCGGGGGATGCCGCGCCCTTCGGTCTTCGGCAGGCTGAGCGGCTCGGTGAAGAGCTTGGCGGGCAATTGCTCGCGATAGGGCTTGAGCATCAGCCATTCGTGCCCGACCGGCAGCCCGGAGGCTGAGAATTCACTGTTGGGGTAATAACTCAAGGCGCGCGCGTAAGCGCCGCTGAACAGCGTGCGGTTGGTCCACTCGAAATCGAACATCAGCCCCAGCGCTTCACGAACCTTGCTATCGGCGAAGGTCGGGCGGCGGCTGTTCATGAACAGGCCTTGGGTCTGGGTCGGGATCTGGTGCGGGATCTGCGCCTTGATCACGTCGCCCCGAGTGACGGCCGGAAAGTTGTAACCGTTATCCCAGTTCTTGGCCTGATGCTCGATGTAGATGTCGAATTCGCCAGCCTTGAAGGCTTCGAAGGCCACATCGCTGTCGCGGTAGAACTCGACTTCCATACGATCGACGTTGTACTTGCCGCGATTGACCGCCAGGTCCTTGCCCCAGTAGTCCTTGACCCGTTCGAAAACGATTTGACGCCCAGGCGTGACCGACGTGATGCGATACGGGCCGCTGCCCAGTGGCGGTTCGAAGGTGGTGGCCTTGAAATCGCGACCTTTCCAGTAATGCTGGGGCAGCACCGGCAACTCGCCCAGGCGCAGGATCTGCAGCGGATTGCCGGCGCGCTTGAACACAAAACGAATGCGCTGGGGATTGAGGATGTCGACCCGCGACACTTCCTGAAGGCTGGTGCGGTATTGCGGATGACCTTCCTTGAGCAGCAAGCGGTAGGAAAACGCCACGTCGTAGGCAGTAATTGGGGTGCCATCGTGGAACCGCGCCTCAGGGCGCAGGTTGAACACCACCCAGCTGCGGTCTTCGCTGTATTCCACCGATTGGGCAATCAGGCCGTAACTGGAGGTCGGCTCGTCGCCGGACGGTGCGTACTGGCCGGTGCCGACCATCAACGGTTCGTTGAGCTCGTTGATGCCGTATTGCAGGAAATTGGGAGTGGAGACCGGGCTCGAGCCCTTGAACGTGTAGGGGTTGAGCGTATCGAAGGTGCCAAACGCCATCACCCGCAACGTACCGCCCTTGGGCGCTTGCGGGTTGACCCAGTCGAAGTGGGTAAATCTGGCCGGGTACTTGAGCGTGCCGAACTGCGCATAACCGTGGCTTTCGGTGATCGTCGCGCTTGCGGTGGAGCTCAAGGCCAGGCTGATCAGGAGCAGGAGGAGGGGACGCTTCAAGTCAGAGATCCGATCCAGGCGGCTTGGGCTTTGTGGGCCGTACAGTAACAGCTTGTATCGACAGGAAAAAGACAGGGGGTTAATGCGCTGTTAATGGTGGGCTCGATAGCCCTGCGGATCGCAGATCCCGTGGCAGCGGGCTTGCCTGAAAACCCGCGCTGCAGGCATAAAAAACCCCTGTAATCAGGGGCCCATTCTTAGCGTGGCGAAGCAACCGTCAGCATCTGTCCCGGCTTCAGCGCCTGGCCGACCCGAGGGTTCCAGCGCTTGAGGTGTTGCATTTCAACGTTGAAACGTTTGGCAACCATATACAGCGAATCGCCTTGCTGAACCTTGTATTGGGTCGGCGGCTTTGCCTTGGCGGCCTTGCTGCCGTTTTTGCTGTTCGCTGCCACCACCGTGTTGACACGACCACCGCCGCGCTTGGTGGTGTCCTGCATCACCAGGGTCTGACCCACCTTGAGGTCCTTGCCGCTCATTTTGTTCCAGCGCTGCAGGTCCTTGACGTCGACCTTGTTGGCCCTGGCGATGGCGACGAGGTTGTCGCCACGTTTCACCCGGTAGGCGCGTTTGAGGCTGGCGACTTCGGACTCGTCGGCGCCTTCGAAGACGGGCGTGAACGATTTTTTGCTGATCAGCTCTTCAGGACGCATGGTCGACAGGCTGGCGGTCAGCAACTGAGCCTTGGACGTCGGCACCAGCAAATGCTGGGGGCCGTCGATGGTCGTACGCTGCTTGAACGCCGGGTTGAGCTGAAACAGTTCGTCCTCGTCGATGTTGGCCACCGCGGCAACCTTGGACAGGTCCATGCGCTGATTGATTTCGACGACCTGGAAGTACGGTGCGTTGGCGATCGGGTTGAGATTCACGCCGTAGGCTTCGGGAGCCAGTACGACCTGCGACAGGGCCAGCAGCTTCGGCACATAGGCCTGGGTTTCGGCCGGCAGTGGCAGGTTCCAGTAATCGGTTGGCAAGCCGAGCTTTTCGTTGCGCTCGATGGCGCGGCTGACCGTGCCTTCACCGGCGTTGTAGGCGGCGAGGGCCAGTAACCAGTCACCGTTGAACATGTCGTGCAGGCGGGTCAGGTAATCCATGGCCGCGGTGGTCGAAGCGGTAATGTCGCGGCGGCCATCATAGAAACGGGTTTGACGCAGGTTGTAGTAACGCCCGGTGGACGGGATGAATTGCCAAAGACCCACCGCGTCGGCCCGGGAATAGGCCATCGGGTTGTAGGCGCTTTCAATCACGGGCAGCAGCGCCAGTTCCAGCGGCATGTTGCGTTCTTCAAGGCGTTCGATGATGTAGTGAATGTAGAGGCTGCCGCGTTCGCCGGCGTTTTCGAGGAAGGATGGATTGCTGGCGAACCACAGGCGCTGTTGCTCGATACGTGGGTTGACGCCCAGGCCGTCCTGCAACTGGAAGCCTTGGCGCATGCGCTCCCAGACGTCCTGTGGTACTTGCGGTGTTGGTTTTTCGCTGAGCCAGATGGGTTTCTGCTTGGCTCGCGCGGCGATATTCGGTGTGTGTGTCGCTTCGGTCTGCGGCACATGGCTGGAACAGCCCGCCAGAGTGGCGGACACAGCCACCGCTATGGCTTGAGCCAAGCGGGTCAATGCGTCTGAATTGATGGCTTTACGAATAGATGACGACATTGGCTGGAAGTAAGTTCCGGGCAAAAATGTCGGGCGATTCTAGAAAGCGTACCCCCTGCGGTCAACCATTCAGAATTTTTGTACCAATAGATAGCCTGCTTAGAACTTATCTTTCCAAGCCCGCAAGGCAGCAAAAACCGCACTCGGAGCCCGGTTATCGGTTCCGTTCCGTTCGTCCACTTTTTCTTTAACGGATGTTTCGTCGACCCTCAAAAACGGATTGGTAAGCTTTTCCAGCGCCAGAGTAGAGGGCACGGTCATGATTCCGGCTTCACGTTGCGCGGTGACTTTTTCCAGACGCGCGGTGGTGTCCGGATTGCCCGGTTCGACCGCTGCGGCAAATTTCAGATTGCTCAGGGTGTATTCGTGGGTGCAGTAGACCAACGTATCCTCCGGCAGCGCGGCAAGGCGCGACAGCGAAGCATGCATTTGTTCCGGCGTGCCTTCGAACAGGCGCCCGCAACCGGCGGCAAACAGGGTGTCGCCGCAGAACAGCAGCCCATGATGGTAATAGGCAATATGCCCCAGCGTGTGGCCGGGCACGGCGAAGACGTCGAAGTCCAGGCCCAGTACGCTGACGCGGTCGTTGTCCTTGAGCGCCACGTCCCGCGCCGGGATGGTTTCGCTGGCCGGGCCATAGACGGTCGCGTCTGTCGCTTTTTTCAACTGCTCGACACCGCCGACATGATCATGATGGTGATGAGTGATCAGAATATCGCTCAATACCCATCCCGGATGCGCTGCCAGCCAGGCTTGCACGGGCGCGGCATCGCCGGGATCGACCACCGCACAGCGCTGGGTGCGATGGTCTTGTAACAACCAGATGTAGTTGTCGGTGAAGGCGGGCAGGGCACTGATCTGTATCATCGTCGGATTCGCCAAGCGGAAAACAATGGCGCATCTTAGAACTTCCTGGCGCGTTGGAGAATGCAATGACCGATAAAGCGTTCGCTCAGGCCGATCCTGAGTGGCTGACATTGATCAGCGCGGCCCGTGAATGGCTGTCCGGCCCCATTGGGCAATTTCTGCTGGACGAAGAGCGGCGCATGCTCGAAGACGAATTGGGGCGCTTCTTCGGCGGCTACCTGGTGCATTACGGACCGTCGGCCCAGACGCCGCCGTCGGCACCGCAGGTGCAGCGCAATGTGCGGCTCGGCGCACCGTTGCCGGGCGTCGAGATTGTCTGCGAAGAGCAGGCCTGGCCGTTGAGCGAGCATGCCGCTGACGTGGTGGTGTTGCAGCACGGGCTGGATTTCTGTCTGTCGCCTCACGGTTTGCTGCGCGAAGCGGCCAGCAGCGTTCGACCCGGCGGGCACTTGTTGATCATCGGGATCAATCCCTGGAGCACCTGGGGCCTGCGTCATGTGTTCGCCCACGATGGTTTGCGCAAGGCTCGCTGCATCTCGCCGTCGCGGGTCGGTGACTGGTTGAACCTGCTGGGCTTCGCGCTGGAGAAACGCCGCTTCGGGTGCTATCGTCCGCCGCTTGCGTCACCCGCCTGGCAGGCTCGTCTGGCCGGCTGGGAGCGCAAGGCCGGTGACTGGCAACTGTCGGGGGGCGGCTTCTATTTATTGGTCGCGCGCAAGATCGTGGTGGGGTTACGCCCGCTGCGTCAGGAACGGCGCGAACCGATGGGCAAGCTGATTCCGTTGCCGATGGCCAAGGTCAATCGCCGCCGCATCGACCCGTAATACACACTTTATTTTCCCGGCCGGACATGTTCCGGCCTCGGGCATCGTCGGTCACCGATCGGCGAGCCACCGCATTTTCTGGATAGATTGGCATGAGCGATAGCGTAGAACTCTTCACCGATGGCGCCTGCAAAGGCAACCCTGGCCCTGGCGGCTGGGGCGCGTTGCTGGTGTGCAAGGGCGTGGAAAAAGAACTGTGGGGCGGCGAAGCCAACACCACCAACAACCGCATGGAGCTGATGGGCGCGATCCGCGGCCTGGAAGAGCTCAAACGCTCCTGCGATGTGCTGCTGGTGACTGACTCGCAATACGTGATGAAAGGCATCAACGAGTGGATGGACAACTGGAAGAAACGCGGCTGGAAAACTGCCGCGAAAGAACCGGTTAAAAATGCCGACCTGTGGAAACTGCTGGATGAGCAAGTCAACCGCCACAACGTCACCTGGAAATGGGTGCGCGGGCACATCGGCCATCACGGCAACGAACGGGCGGACCAATTGGCTAACCGTGGCGTGGATGAAGTGCGCGGTTACAAACAAGCCTGAAGTCACACACACACACACACTGATCGTTCCCATGCTCCGCGTTCCAATGGGACGCAGAGCGTCCCGGGCTGCATTCCCACGCAGAGCGTGGGAACGATCAGTGGGAGCGAGCCTGCTCGCGATTGGGTGCAACACGGTGTATCTGAAAGACCCCAGCGAGCGTGTTAACATCGCCGTTTTTGCACGAATGACCCGTTGAGAGCTGAGCACTGATGGCCACCAGATCCGTTGTACTCGATACCGAAACCACCGGCATGCCGGTGACCGACGGCCACCGGATTATCGAAATCGGTTGTGTCGAGTTGATCGGTCGGCGCCTGACCGGCCGGCATTTCCACGTTTACCTGCAACCGGATCGCGAGAGTGACGAAGGCGCCATCGGCGTCCACGGCATCACCAACGAATTCCTGGTGGGCAAGCCGCGTTTCAGTGAAGTGGCCGATGAGTTCTTCGAATTCATCAAGGGCGCACAGCTGATCATCCATAACGCGGCGTTCGACGTTGGCTTCATCAACAACGAATTTGCCTTGATGGGCCAGCACGATCGTGCGGACATCACGCAACACTGCTCGATCCTCGACACCCTGATGATGGCCCGGGAGCGTCACCCGGGACAGCGCAACAGCCTCGACGCGTTGTGCAAACGTTACGGCGTCGACAACTCCGGCCGTGAACTGCACGGCGCCTTGCTCGACTCCGAGATTCTCGCCGACGTTTACCTGACCATGACCGGTGGCCAGACCAGCCTGTCGCTGGCCGGTAATGCGTCCGATGGCAATGGCTCGGGTGAAGGGGCGGACAACTCCGCCACCGAAATCCGCCGTTTGCCCGCTGATCGCCAGCCCACCCAGATTATCCGTGCCAGCGAAGATGATCTGGCCCGGCACGTTGCGCGTCTGGAAGCGATTGCCAAGGCTGCCGGGGCTCCGTCGTTGTGGCAGCAACTGGCCGAGGCTAAGGCTCAGGCCTGAATAGCTGGCCACATGATGGTGCGCCGGTTGACCCGCTTCGGGGCATCGGCGCTCGCCACATGCGCTTGAACCCTCTACCCTGAGGATATTGGCAGGCCGCGGCCTGCAGCCTCAGGACACTGAGCCTCATGTATAAAGATTTGAAATTCCCGGTCCTGATCGTCCACCGCGACATCAAGGCCGATACCGTCGCCGGTGACCGCGTGCGAGGCATCGCCCGGGAGCTGGAGCAGGAAGGCTTCAGCATCGTTTCGGCAGTGGATTACGCCGAAGGGCGGCTGGTCGCTTCGACCCATCACGGTCTCTCCTGCATGTTGATCGCCGCCGAAGACCCCAGCGCCCACTCGCATTTGTTACACAATATGGCGGAGCTCATCGGCCTCGCGCGGGTTCGTGCGCCGGACCTGCCGATCTTCGCCCTGGGTGAGCAGGTGACGCTGGAAAACGCTCCGGCCGACGCCATGGCGGAACTCAATCAACTGCGCGGCATTCTTTACCTGTTCGAAGACACTGTGCCTTTTCTCGCCCGGCAAGTGGCCCGAGCCGCCCGCAAATACCTGGATGGTTTGCTGCCGCCCTTTTTCAAGGCGCTGGTGCAACACACGGCTGATTCCAATTATTCCTGGCACACGCCCGGCCATGGCGGCGGAGTGGCGTATCACAAGAGTCCGGTCGGGCAGGCGTTTCATCAGTTTTTCGGCGAGAACACCCTGCGTTCCGACCTGTCGGTTTCGGTGCCGGAATTGGGTTCGTTGCTCGATCACACCGGCCCACTGGCTGAAGCCGAAGCGCGAGCCGCACGTAATTTCGGCGCTGATCACACCTTTTTCGTGATCAATGGCACCTCGACCGCCAACAAGATCGTCTGGCATTCGATGGTCGCTCGCGATGATCTGGTGCTGGTGGACCGCAACTGCCACAAGTCGGTGTTGCACTCGATCATCATGACCGGCGCGATCCCTCTGTACCTGTGCCCAGAACGCAATGAGCTGGGGATCATCGGCCCGATTCCGCTGAGCGAATTCAGCCGTGAATCGATCCAGGCGAAAATCGACGCCAGCCCGCTGACCAAGGGCCGGGCGCCCAAGGTCAAGCTTGCGGTGGTGACCAATTCGACCTACGACGGGCTCTGTTACAACGCCGAGCTGATCAAGCAGCAGTTGGGCAACAGCGTCGAAGTCCTGCATTTCGACGAAGCCTGGTACGCCTACGCGGCGTTCCATGAATTTTTTGCCGGGCGTTACGGCATGGGCACATCCCGTACCGACGATGGCCCGCTGGTCTTCACCACTCATTCCACGCACAAATTGCTGGCGGCGTTCAGTCAGGCCTCGATGATTCACGTCCAGGATGGCGGGGCGCGGCAACTGGACCGCGACCGTTTCAATGAAGCGTTCATGATGCACATCTCCACCTCGCCGCAATACAGCATCATCGCGTCGCTGGACGTGGCATCGGCGATGATGGAAGGCCCGGCCGGGCGTTCGCTGTTGCAGGAAATGTTCGACGAAGCCCTGAGTTTTCGTCGGGCCCTGGCCAATCTGCGGCAACACATCGCGGCGGATGACTGGTGGTTTTCCATCTGGCAGCCGCCGTCGGTGGAAGGCATTGATCGCGTCGAGACCCAGGACTGGTTGCTGCAACCTGACGCCGACTGGCATGGCTTTGGTGGTGTGACCGACGACTACGTCCTGCTTGATCCGATCAAAGTCACCCTGGTGATGCCAGGGCTGACTGCAGGCGGTGCGCTGAGTGAGCGCGGGATTCCGGCGGCAGTGGTCAGCAAGTTTCTCTGGGAGCGCGGACTGGTGGTCGAGAAGACCGGGCTGTATTCATTCCTGGTGCTGTTCTCCATGGGCATCACCAAAGGTAAATGGAGCACGCTGCTCACCGAGTTACTGGAGTTCAAACGCAGTTATGACGCCAACGTCAGTCTGGCGACATGCCTGCCGTGCGTGGCGCAACAGAATGTCACGCGTTATCAAGGCATGGGTTTGCGCGATTTGTGCGATCAATTGCACGCCTGTTATCGCAGCAATGCCACGGCCAAACACCTTAAACGCATGTACACGGTGTTGCCGGAAATCGCCATGAAGCCGGCTGACGCCTATGATCAATTGGTGCGGGGTGAAGTGGAGGCCGTGTCGATCGATGCGCTGGACGGACGGATCGCCGCGGTCATGCTGGTTCCGTATCCGCCTGGCATTCCGCTGATCATGCCGGGCGAGCGGTTCACCGAGTCGACCCGATCGATCATCGATTACCTGTCGTTTGCTCGCACGTTCGACAGCAGCTTCCCCGGGTTTGTCGTTGATGTGCATGGACTGCAACACGAAGACGAGGGCAATGGACGGCATTACACCGTCGATTGCATCAAGGAATGAGGACCTTTCCCAGCATGCAGCCGATCATGAATCCAAAATATCCAGGACTGTCGGTGCGTGTCGCCGATGAGGGTTTTGCGCCTTATATCTGGGGCAGTGATTTCAGTTTTGAAGTCGCTTCCTATGGCGTCGCCGAAATCGGCAAGCCGGTGGAGCAGTGGCGAGTGACGCCAATCACCCCGTATCGAAAGTGCTACGGCATCGATCCCGAGGAGTTCAGCAGTTTTCGCGATGCCGCCGACAGTGCGGTGTTCATGGCCTATCTCGATGACGAACCCGTCGGGCATCTGGTGGTCAGCACCAACTGGAACGGCTTTGCCCACATCGACGAGTTGGCCGTGCATGCGCCAGCGCGGCGCCATGGTGTGGCCAAGGCGTTGCTGGACGTGGCGCAGTTCTGGAGTCGCAAGAAGAAACTGCCGGGCATCATGCTCGAAACCCAGAACAACAATCTGGGGGCCTGCCGGCTTTATGAACGCTGTGGTTTTGTGATTGGCGGGATTGATCATCTGCGCTATCGCGGCATCGACCCCAATACCGCCGAGGTGGCGCTGTTCTGGTACCGCTTGTTCGATAATCCGTTGGAAAATCCGCTCAGCTCGAAAGCATCGCCGCGGCTTGTTCCGTGAGGATGTCCAACAGCGCCTGAACGGCTGGGGTGGGCTCAGCGTTTTTCAGGGTCAGGGCATAGAGGCTGATCGGCACCGCGGGTGCCAGTGGGCAAGCGTCCAGCCCGGTCGATTTGGCGCCGAGGGCGGTAAACGGATCGACAATCGCCAGGCCTTCGCCGGCCTCGACCATGCTGCGCATCATTTGATGCGTCTGCACCCGTGTCAGAATGACGGGGGCGGGGCGCAAGGCGTGCAACTTGTTCTCCAGCGCCGGACTCAGCGGGTCGTGACCTTCCAGGCCGACCATCGACTGACCAGCCAGGTCCTGCAGGGAAATGTATTTCTGTTTCGGTTGCAGCCAACCGTGGGGCGCTAATAGCTGGAGCTTGCCTTGGGCAATCACCTGGCAATGAATGTCGGCGTGATCAGGGTCGTGCAGGCTCAACCCCAGATCGCTTTCACGCAGCAGCAGGCTGCGGACGATATCTCGGGTCGGTTGGCTCAGCAGGGTGCAAGGCGCATCGGGAAGGCGTCGGCGCAAGGCCGCAATGCTCTGTGGCAACAGTTGGTGCGCCAGGGGCGGGGTACAAATGATGCGCAGCGGATGCGCCTGATATTGCTTGAGGCTGCTGGCCAGGCGCTGCACCGGCTCAAGCGCGTCATAGACGTGGGCAATTTCGACCTGGAGTTCCCGCGCCTCACGTGTAGCCTGCAAGCGTCCACGCACGCTGGAAAACAGCATGAAACCCAACTGATCCTCGGCATCGCGCAAAAGGCTTTCAACCTCGGCCACCGGCAACTGCAGCCATTCGGCGGCAGTACCCAGGTGACCGGTCTGCAAGAGCGCGTGGATCACTTCGATATGACGTAAACGCATGCGTGAAGTCCATGTTCAGCAGGTGAGGGAGTCAGTGACTGAATCCTAACTCAAGTGCGCGCATATGACTTCTGCTCATAACGCGAAGTTATGAGGCGACGTTGGTCGTCTTTGGGCTGCCGACATAGGTGTCGGGCTCGCGCACGATGGTCACGTCCGATTGCACCAGCAGAAACTGGTTGTCATCTAGCTTTTTGACGCGGTCGCCAATGGCCAGTTTGTAGGTGGTGACAGGCGCAGAGCCAGTCAGGCCGTCTGCCGACGGGGTGGATTCCTGGAACTCATGCACGGAATAAACACGGCCTTCCGCGTCTCTTGCATGGAACTGACCGACGAGTACTGCTGCCATCTGCTTAGAACCTCTGGAGATAAATCACTCAATTTGCGGTTCTGTAGACCGTGGTTGGGCGAGGTAAGTTTTCCTACAGGAAAAAAATAGTCAGGGGCGGCGATTTCAGCAGCCCTCTGATGATTCGTCATCTATAACTACAAGTCTTTCCATCGAACAGTCGAGAATCTTCCATGAGCAACGTCTACACGATCGCCGTTATTGTCGGCAGCTTGAGAAAGGATTCGATCAACCGCAAGGTGGCGCTGACTTTGGCCGACCTGGCACCGGCCAATCTCAAGCTCAATATCATTGAAATTGGTGACCTGCCGCTCTACAACGAAGACATTGACGGAACTTCTCCGCCGGCAGCCTACAGCACTTTCCGGCAACAAGTGAGTTCATCCGACGCAGTGCTGTTCGTCACCCCTGAATACAACCGCTCGGTGCCGGCACCATTGAAGAATGCAATCGATGTCGGATCGCGTCCGTATGGCAAAAGTGCCTGGAGCGGCAAGCCCGGCGCAGTGATCAGTGCTTCACCGGGGGCAGTCGGCGGATTTGGTGCCAACCATCACCTGCGTCAGTCCATGGTGTTTCTGGATGTGCCGTGCATGCAGCAACCAGAGGCCTACTTGGGTGGCGCTGGCTCGGCGTTCGATGAGGCGGGCAAGGTGTCGGAATCGGTGAAGCCGTTCTTGCAGAACTTCATCAATGCTTACGGCAAGTGGGTCGAACAGCATAAGAAAGTGTGACAAGCACCCATGGAAAGGAGCCTGTGAGCCCGAGCCTGTAACGGTTGCGGTTCTCAGCATTCGCTTTACTGCATATTCGAAATTCCATATATTTCACGCCTCGTTGTCCAGAGGCGTGTTTACCCATGTCCAGTTCTCGCAGTCCCGTCGATATTTTCAAGGCCCTGGCCGATGACACTCGCAGTCGAATCGCGCTGTTGATCGCCCGTGAAGGTGAATTGTGCGTGTGTGAATTGACGGCCGGGCTGGACCTCAGTCAGCCGAAAATTTCCCGTCATCTGGCGCAACTGCGCAGCAATGGCCTGTTGGCGGACCGTCGACAGGGGCAGTGGGTTTTTTATCGCCTGCACCCGGAATTATCACCGTGGGTCATCACTCTGTTACAGGACGCGCTGGCCGATCACTCCGAGTGGCTGGCCGCTGATGTTGCCCGTTTGCAGGCAATGGCCGATCGCCCGGTACGCTGCTGCTAATCCCTGATTTCTCTTTGAAGGCTGTTTTGCATGCTTATTGCGTCGCTGATTTTTCTGCTGACCATCACCCTGGTGATCTGGCAACCCAAAGGCCTCGGTGTCGGCTGGAGCGCGGTTTTTGGTGCAGTGCTGGCCCTGATTTTCGGCGTGGTTCACCTGAGTGACATCCCGATTGTTTGGCAGATCATCTGGAATGCCACCGGCACGTTTGTGGCGCTGATCATCATCAGTCTGTTATTGGATGAGGCGGGTTTCTTTGCCTGGGCAGCCTTGCATGTGGCGCGTTGGGGGCGGGGCAGCGGACGCAAACTCTTTGCTTATATGGTGCTGCTCGGGGCGCTGGTGTCGGCCTTGTTTGCCAACGACGGGGCTGCACTGATTCTCACGCCGATCGTGATTTCCATGCTGCTGGCATTGCGCTTTTCTCCGGCGGCTACGCTGGCATTTGTGATGGGCGCCGGCTTCATTGCCGACACCGCAAGCCTGCCGCTAGTGGTCTCGAACCTGGTGAACATTGTTTCAGCGGACTTCTTTCACATCAGCTTCAATCGTTATGCGGCGGTCATGATTCCGGTCAACGTCGTCAGTGTCGCCGCCACATTGGCGATGTTGATGTGGTTCTTCCGTCGTGACATTCCCAAGGATTACGACCCCGAACAACTGGAGCATCCCGCCACGGCGATCCACGACAAGGCAACGTTTTATGCCGGGTGGGCGGTGCTGGTGATTCTGCTGCTCGGCTGTTTTGCCCTAGAGCCGCTGGGTATTCCGATCAGTGCCATCTCCGCCGTGTGCGCCGCGTTGCTGCTGGCCATCGCCGCCCGTGGCCACAAGATTTCCACGCGCAAGGTCATGAAAGAAGCGCCGTGGCAGATCGTGATTTTCTCGCTGGGCATGTACCTGGTGGTGTATGGCCTGCGCAATGCCGGGCTCACCGGGTATCTGGCGGGGTGGCTGGACGGGTTTGCGCAGTACGGTGTTTGGGGCGCTGCCATGGGGACTGGCGTGCTGACCGCGCTGTTGTCGTCGATCATGAACAACTTGCCGACGGTGCTGATCGGTTTGCTGTCGATCGATGCAAGCCAGGCCACGGGCGTGGTGAAGGAAGCGATGATTTACGCCAACGTCATCGGCAGCGACCTGGGGCCGAAAATCACCCCGATTGGCAGCCTGGCGACGTTGTTGTGGTTGCACGTGCTGCAGCGCAAGAATATTCAGATTGGCTGGGGGTATTACTTCAAGGTCGGGATCGTGTTGACGTTGCCTGTTCTGTTGGTGACGTTGGCGGCGTTGGCGTTGCGGTTGTCCATCTAGACCTGGTTGGCCCCATCGTCGGAATGCCGCCCAGAGCAGGATCACTCCCACATTTGAACTGCATTTCCCTGTGGGAGTGAGCCTGCTCTGGGCGGCATTCCGACGATGGGGCCGGACAAGACGATACAAAAATCAGCCACCACCCGGCACATTCGGCCAAAGATCCGCCACCAGGAACAGTCGCTCGGCTTCCTCCCATTCTCCATCGGCATTTTCAGTCAGGCGCACCATCAATTGCGCCGGTGCCTGCGGTTCGAGATCGCTCAGCCAGGCATTCAACTGTTCAGCGTTCCAGGTCAGCTCCGCCGGATAATGCGCCGGCGCCAGCCAGGCGTGGCGGGGCAGGGGTTGCCAGCGACCGAATGGACGCTGCATGACAAATTGCGCCCAGTCCTTCTGATGCAGCCAGCTACCGCGCAAATGTTGCGGATGCGCGCCGGCAGGTGGTTCGGCTTGCCCAGGCCACGGATAGAGCAAGTAACCGCCCAGCCACAGATGCGCGCTGAACTGCTGGATATCCAGCGCCGCCAGTACTTCGCGGCTCTCTGGTCGAGCAGAAATCGGCAACTGATGCTGGGTCAGGTGCGCCAGTTTACGGTCCAGCCGGTCATGACAGCCTGGCCCGAGCCATTGCGCGGTGTCGTGTCCGTCGCCATTTTGCGGGCCCAGGTACAGCTTGATCGCCAGTTCCAGGTGATGCACGCCGTCGCGGTCGCGCAATAGCATGTCCAGTTCGCCGAGCGTGTGACCTTCGCGACGGATCGGCATGTTGGCCGCGATCAAGTCGATGCCTGGCGCGTGGCGCACGGCGTACTGCCACAAGCGCTCGTAATACAGGCCCAGTCGCCGCGTCCTGGCCTGCGCCAGCCAGTGCAGCAAGTCATAGCTGTCGTGGTCCAGTTGCCGCAGCCAGTGCTCCAGCCGGTCCGGCGCCTGCACCCAGTCACTGCCGGCCAGCGGATGCCGCTGTGGCCACGGCGTTTCGCCGAGCATCGGCGGCGCGAGGATGACCCAGGCCAGGTCGCGCACTTCAGGGTGGCGCAACCGATGGGGTAACTGGAGCAAATCGGGAAATAGGATCATCTTGCGAGCATAGCCTTAATCGGAGTACATCCTTGTGGCTGAAAGGATTTTGTCTATCCCGCGCTTTCGCCCATAATCGTGTTTTTCGCCGTCACAGACCTCAGGGGCCCCATGGAGCAATTTCGTAATATCGGCATCATCGGTCGCCTGGGCAGTTCGCAGGTGCTGGATACCGTCCGCCGACTGAAACGCTTTCTGCTCGATCGTCATCTGCACGTGATCCTCGAAGACACCATCGCCGAAGTCTTGCCCGGCCATGGCCTGCAAACCTCGTCGCGCAAGATGCTCGGCGAAGTCTGTGACATGGTGATTGTGGTCGGCGGCGACGGCAGCCTGCTTGGCGCCGCGCGTGCCTTGGCCCGACACAATATCCCGGTGCTTGGCATCAACCGGGGCAGCCTGGGTTTCCTGACCGATATCCGCCCCGATGAGCTGGAAGTCAAAGTCGCCGAAGTGCTCGACGGCCATTATCTGGTGGAAAACCGTTTCCTGCTGCAAGCCGAAGTCCGCCGCCATGCCGAGGCCATAGGCCAGGGCGATGCGCTGAACGACGTGGTGCTGCACCCCGGCAAATCCACGCGCATGATCGAGTTCGAGCTGTACATCGACGGCCAGTTCGTCTGCAGCCAGAAGGCCGATGGCCTGATCGTCGCCACGCCCACCGGTTCGACCGCCTACGCGCTGTCGGCGGGCGGGCCGATCATGCACCCCAAGCTTGACGCTATTGTGATAGTGCCGATGTACCCCCATACCTTGTCAGGCAGGCCAATTGTGGTCGATGGCAACAGTGAGCTGAAAATCGTCGTGTCCAAAGATATGCAGATCTACCCGCAAGTCTCCTGTGACGGGCAGAACCATTTCACCTGCGCGCCGGGTGACACTATCACCATCAGCAAAAAGGCCCAGAAACTGCGGCTGATTCACCCGCTCGACCACAATTACTATGAAGTCTGCCGGACCAAGCTCGGCTGGGGCAGTCGGTTGGGTGGTGGAGGCGACTGATGCTCGATCCCGCGCGTAGCTACGACCTGATCGGTGACGTGCACGGTTGCGCTCTGACCCTTGAGCACTTGCTCGACCGGCTCGGTTATCACAAACAAGGTGGCGTCTGGCGACACCCGTCACGCATGGCGGTGTTCGTTGGCGACATCATCGACCGCGGTCCGCGAATTCGTGAGGCGCTGTACATCGTCCACGACATGGTCGAGGCCGGGCAGGCGCTGTGCATTATGGGCAACCATGAATTCAACGCGCTGGGCTGGGCCACCCCCGCACCTCCGGGCAGCGGCAAGCAGTTCGTGCGCGAACACACGCCACGTCATGCACGCTTGCTGGGCGAAACCTTGACTCAATTCGAACAGCATCCCGGCGACTGGCATGATTTCCAGCAATGGTTCTACGAACTGCCCCTGTTCGTCGACGCCGGACGCTTTCGCGTGGTGCACGCCTGCTGGGATTCGGGCTTGATCGAACCGTTGCGCGCGCTGTTTCCCAATGGTTGCATCGACGAACATTTCCTCCAGGCTTCGGCCGT
Source organism: Pseudomonas sp. fls2-241-R2A-110 (assembly GCF_030209165.1). Lineage (NCBI taxonomy): Bacteria > Pseudomonadati > Pseudomonadota > Gammaproteobacteria > Pseudomonadales > Pseudomonadaceae > Pseudomonas > Pseudomonas sp. fls2-241-R2A-110. The sequence goes on from NZ_JARVSN010000025.1 coordinate 164,917, forward strand.
GCCGGGCAGCTTCGCCTGCACCGTGTTCGATCGCTTGCTGCGCGGCACTGACATGCGCTTGCCTGACGGGTTGACCATGACCAGCGGCGATGGCCTGACGCGCTCGTTCTTTCGCACCAAGTTCTGGGAAGACGACCCGCAAACCTACGGAGATATTGTGTTCCAGCCTGATGCCTTGCCTGAGCCCGTGGCCCGAAAGCCACTGTCTTCAACGGAAAAAAACACTTTGTTGCGCTATGGCGTCGATGAACCGTTGCTGTTCGTCGGCCACTATTGGCGCAGCGGCAAACCGGCGCCGATCCGTCCGAACCTGGCCTGCCTGGACTACAGCGCGGTGCTTTACGGCAAACTGGTCGCTTATCGCCTGGATCAGGAAACCCGGCTCGATCCGCACAAATTCGTCTGGGTCGATGTCGAGCGGCCGGAGGTGCTGCAATGAGTGTGGTTGCCGTGCTGCGTCTGCCGTTGGCGGTGGATTTGAGCGGGTTCGTCAAACTGCTGCAGCGCATGCAAGTGCCGCATCGCGTCAGCGAAGAAGCGGGCGAGCAGGTGCTGTGGGTGCCGGCCAATATCAGCGAAGACGTGCGTTCCCTGTACGAACGCTTTCCGGAAGGTGACCCGGATCAGCAACTGGACATTCCGGTGGCGCACACCACCAGGCGGCCCGGTTTTGTGGAGCAATTGCGTCACGCCAGGGCGACCGGGTTGGTGCTGCTGTTGAGCCTGATTGTCGGCGCAGTGACGCTGCTGGGTGAAAACCTCGACACGATGCGCTGGCTGACCTTCCTCGATTTTCGCGTTGTCGGCGACTATATCCAGTTCGTGCCGCTGGCTGACGGCTTGGCGGCAGGGCAGTGGTGGCGTCTGGTGACGCCGATGCTGATCCACTTCGGCATCCTGCACCTGGCCATGAACGGCATGTGGTATTGGGAGCTGGGGCGGCGCATCGAGTCGCGCCAGGGCAGCATCAACCTGATCGGCCTGACCTTGCTGTTCAGCCTGGTCTCCAATTACGCCCAGTATTATTTCAGCGGTCCGACCCTGTTCGGTGGGTTGTCTGGCGTGCTGTATGGCTTGCTTGGGCATTGCTGGATCTTCCAGCTGTTGTCGCCGAACCCGGCTTATCGCCTGCCGCGCGGCGTGCTGGTGATGATGCTGGTGTGGCTGGTGCTGTGCATGTCCGGGCTGGTCTCGATGATCGGCTTCGGTGAAATTGCCAATGCCGCCCACGTCGGCGGGTTGCTCGTCGGATGCTTGACCGGTTTGTTGGGCGGTTTGTACAACCGCCGTAAACTGGCCGTCTGAAACCGTTATGTGAATTTAAGCGCGCGGAGCTCTTGATGTCCTCTTTTAACGAAATGATCCAAAACATCACCCCCGATATCTACCAGAGCCTGAAACTGGCGGTGGAAATCGGCAAATGGTCCGACGGTGGCAAGCTCACCGCCGAGCAGCGCGAACTGTCGTTGCAGGCGATGATCGCCTGGGAAATCCAGAACCTGCCCGAGGAAGAGCGTACCGGCTACATGGGGCCGCAGGAGTGCAGCTCGAAGTCGATCAGCGTGCCCAATATCCTGTTCAAATCGGATGCCGTCCATTGATTGAGATTGGCCGCGGTGCAATCAGCAAAATGTCGGCGCGCCTTGACGGGCCGAACGTGCAGTACGCGTTTCGTCTGGATGACGTCGAGGTCCCGGTCAATCCATTGATCGGCAGCACGGTGCGTCTGGAATACCTGGGGGCGATTTTTTGCTCCCATTGCGGACGCAAGACCAAAACCAGTTTCAGCCAGGGTTATTGCTACCCGTGCATGACCAAGCTGGCCCAGTGCGACCTCTGCATCATGAGCCCGGAGCGTTGCCACTACGACGCAGGCACTTGCCGTGAGCCGGAGTGGGGCGAGAAGTTCTGCATGACCGATCACATTGTGTATCTGTCCAATTCTTCCGGAGTGAAAGTCGGGATCACCCGCGCCACCCAGCTCCCGACCCGCTGGATCGACCAGGGCGCGCGTCAGGCGCTGCCGATCATGCGTGTGTCGACGCGCCAGCAGTCGGGCTTCGTCGAAGACCTGTTTCGCAGTCAGGTAGCGGACAAGACCAACTGGCGTGCATTGCTCAAGGGTGATGCGATTTCGGTGGACCTGGCTCAGGTTCGTGATCAATTGTTTGAAAGCTGTGCCGAAGGTTTGCAGGGTTTGCAGGAACGATTTGGCTTACAGGCAATCCAGACCATTGCCGACGTAGAAACCCTCGAAATCCGCTATCCGGTCGAGCAATACCCGGCCAAGATTGTCAGCTTCAACCTGGACAAGAATCCGATTGCCGAAGGCACGCTGTTGGGGATCAAGGGCCAATACCTGATTTTCGACACTGGCGTGATCAATATTCGTAAGTACACGGCTTATCAGCTCGCCGTGCATCAGTAAGGACTCCAGCATGCGCACCGAACAACCGAAGATGATTTACCTGAAGGACTATCAGGCGCCCGAGTACCTGATCGACGAGACGCACCTGACCTTCGAGTTGTTCGAGGACCATAGCCTGGTCCATGCGCAACTGGTGATGCGCCGCAATCCAGAGCGTGGCCCGGGCTTGCCGCCGCTGGTCCTCGACGGCCAGCAGCTGGAGCTGTTGACGGTCAACCTGGCCGACCGGGAGCTTGGCATTGGCGACTATGAGCTGACCGAAAATCATCTGACGCTGCAGCCGTTGAGCGAACGCTTCACGGTCGACACCAGCGTGCGCATTCACCCGGAAACCAATACCGCGCTGGAAGGTTTGTACAAATCCAGCGGCATGTTCTGCACCCAGTGCGAGGCCGAAGGTTTCCGCAAGATCACCTATTACCTTGACCGCCCGGACGTGATGAGCAAGTTCACCACCACGGTGGTCGCCGAGCAGCACAGCTATCCGGTGCTGCTGTCCAACGGCAACCCGATTGCCAGTGGTCCTGGCGAAGATGGCCGTCACTGGGCGACCTGGGAAGACCCGTTCATGAAGCCGGCGTACCTGTTTGCGCTGGTGGCCGGTGATTTGTGGTGTGTTGAAGACACCTTCACCACCATGACCGAGCGCTCCGTGGCGCTGCGCATCTATGTCGAGCCGGAAAACATCGACAAGTGCCAGCACGCGATGAACAGCTTGAAGAAGTCGATGCGTTGGGACGAAGAGGTTTACGGTCGCGAGTACGACCTGGACATCTTCATGATCGTCGCGGTCAACGACTTCAACATGGGCGCGATGGAGAACAAGGGCCTCAACATCTTCAACTCCAGCGCCGTGCTGGCCCGCGCCGAAACCGCGACCGACGCTGCGCACCAGCGTGTCGAAGCGATCGTCGCTCACGAATACTTCCACAACTGGTCGGGCAACCGCGTGACCTGCCGCGACTGGTTCCAGTTGTCGTTGAAGGAAGGCTTCACCGTGTTCCGCGATTCCGGTTTCTCCGCCGACATGAACTCGGCGACCGTGAAACGCATCCAGGACGTGGCGTACCTGCGCACTCATCAGTTCGCCGAGGACGCGGGTCCGATGGCCCACGCCGTGCGCCCGGACAGCTTCATCGAGATTTCCAACTTCTACACCCTGACCGTGTACGAAAAGGGTTCGGAAGTCGTGGGCATGATCCACACCTTGCTCGGCGCCGAAGGGTTCCGCAAAGGCAGCGACCTGTATTTCGATCGCCATGACGGCCAGGCCGTGACGTGCGATGACTTTATCAAGGCCATGGAAGACGCCAACGGTGTCGAACTGACCCAATTCAAGCGCTGGTACAGCCAGGCTGGCACACCGCGCCTGGCGGTCAGCGAGTCTTACGATGCCGCGGCGAAAACCTACAGCCTGACCTTCCGCCAGAGCTGCCCGGCCACCCCGGACAAGGTCGAGAAGTTACCTTTCGTGATTCCGGTGGAACTGGGCCTGCTGGACGCCAAAGGCGCGGCGATTGCCTTGCGTCTTTCCGGTGAAGCCAGTGCCCAGGGCACTTCGCGGGTCATTTCGGTGACTGAAGCCGAACAGACGTTCACCTTCGTCGACATCGCTGAACAGCCGCTGCCTTCGCTGCTGCGCGGGTTCTCGGCACCGGTGAAACTGAGCTTCCCGTATAACCGCGATCAGCTGATGTTCCTGATGCAGCATGACAGCGATGGTTTCAACCGCTGGGATGCCGGTCAGCAACTGTCGGTCCAGGTGTTGCAGGAGTTGATCGCTCAGCATCAGAAGGGCGAGACACTGGTGCTGGATCAGCGCCTGATTTCAGCTCTGCGCACTGTGCTGTCCGACGAGACGCTGGATCAGGCGATGGTGGCGGAAATGCTCTCGCTGCCGGGCGAGGCTTACCTGACTGAAATCAGCGAAGTGGCGGATGTTGATGCCATCCACATCGCTCGTGAGTTTGCTCGCAAGCAGTTGGCTGAGGGTTTGTTCGAGGCGTTGTGGTTGCGTTATCAGGCTAATCGCGATCTGTCGAAGAAAACCCCGTACGTGGCTGAGGCTGAGCATTTCGCTCGTCGTGCGTTGCAGAACATTGCGCTGTCGTACTTGATGCTTAGCGGTAAGCCGGAAGTCCTTGCGGCGACGCTGGAGCAGTTTGAGACCAGCGATAACATGACCGAGCGCCTGACCGCGTTGGCGGTGTTGGTGAATTCGCCGTTCGAAGACGAGAAGGCCAAGGCGTTGGCGAGTTTTGCCGAGCACTTCAAGGACAATCCGCTGGTTATGGATCAGTGGTTCAGTGTTCAGGCGGGCAGCACGTTGCCGGGTGGTCTGGAGCGGGTTCGGCAGTTGATGCAGCATCCGGCGTTCAATATCAAGAACCCGAACAAGGTGCGGGCGCTGGTGGGTGCGTTTGCGGGGCAGAATCTGATCAATTTCCATGCGGCGGATGGTTCGGGGTATCGGTTCCTGGCTGATCTGGTGATTGAGTTGAACGGGTTTAATCCGCAGATTGCTTCGCGGCAGTTGGCGCCGCTGACTCGCTGGCGCAAATATGATGATGCGCGTCAGGCGTTGATGAAGGGTGAGCTGGAGCGGATTCGTGCTTCTGGGCAGCTTTCCAGTGATGTGTTTGAGGTGGTCAGTAAAAGTTTGGCTTGAGGTTGGTTTGGGTTCCCACAGGTGTTCACTCGAACCCTGTGGGAGCGAGCTTGCTCGCGATGGCGGCCTGATAGCTGACCATGTTGTTTTTGGGTGTACATATCCATTTCTGCGGTAACGGCGGCTGGCGGTTTCGCCCTTACGGCGACTCACTTTTTTTACAAACGCCTAAAAAAAGTAAGCAAAAAAACGCTTGCTCCTACGTTCGGCCCACTCGCTGGGGCTCGGGGTTCCTTCGCTCCGGGATCCATCCGGGGGGCATCGCCTCCGGTTTGCTTCGCTGCACCTCCTCTCGATGTGTTCGACTTCGTCGAACGGTCGCTGCGCTCCCACCCCGGATGAATCCCTCCACTCAGCCTTCCGATGTCGCCCGTGGATCAAGATCAAGAGCTGCAGCCGAGCTAACGCTCATCCTGTTGAGTGGTGAAGAGCGGGCGGTATGCCCCGATTTACTGTGGGAGCTAGCCTGCTAGCGATGGCGGCCTGACAGCCGACCAAACTCCCGCAGATGCACACCGAACCTTGTGGGAGCTGGCCTGCCAGCGATGGCGCCCAACCAGCCGACCAATCTCCTGCAGATGTGCACCGACCCCTGTGGGAGCTGGCTTGTCGGGCCTCCGCATCGCAGCGATGGCGGCCTGCCAGCCGGTCAAACTCCCGCAGATGCACACCGAACCTTGTGGGAGCTGGCCTGCCAGCGATGGCGCCCGACCAGCCGACCAATCTCCTGCAGATGTGCACCGACCCCTGTGGGAGCTGGCTTGTCGGGCCGCCGCATCGCAGCGATGGCGGCCTGCCAGCCGACAAATATCTTCCTGATGTGCCCAGTCCAACTGTGGAAGCTGGTTTGTCAGCCCGGTGCATGGCTGCAAAAGGCGACCAGCAATGTGGCTGTGGCTGTGGCTTTTGATCTTGATTTTGATCTGCTTTTGATCTTTCGCCCCTTCGGCAGGCCGAGCGTAGGTGTCCATCAGGGGGTTAGGCGCGTAGCGCCGTGCGGCGAAGCCGCACACATCGAGAGGAGGTCGTCGCGAAGCAGACCGGAGGCGATGCCCCCTGATGGACACCGTAGCGAGGGTACGCGGAGCCTCAGCGAGGCGCCGTACGCCGGGGCGAAGCCTTTTGGTTCCTTTTTGGCGTTTGAAAAAGGGACTCGCTGTAAGAGCGAAACCATAATCAGCCGTTACCGCAGCAACGGATATGCACTTGCTATCAAATATCACACCTGCGAATGCTCCATCATTCACTGGCTCCCCATACCCCCCAGGTTAACAAAACATAACGTGGCGTCGATTGTCAGACCTTTCCAAACCCCGATAGGATAAGCCAGCTTCCGAAGGGGCTCTAGATTGCGCATTTCAGGACTATGCTCCAGAACAGGCAATCACGATGCACACCCCTTACGGCGCCCTGAAAGGTTAAACGACCTAACAATAATAATGGGGGAAGGTCTATGAGTGAGCCTGTCATGGGTGTGGGTATCTGCCGCCCGCCGGCAATACGCAAATTCGCGTTGCTGGCTACAGCGCTCTCGCTGTTGGGCTGCGCCATGTTGTCGGGACCCGCGCTGGCCACTGCCGCGCCGGCGTCCGATGTGGTCTATTCCGTTGAATCCGCCAAAGCCAGCAAAAGCCTGATGCTCGACGTTGCCCACGCCGGCAAACGCCTGGTGGCAGTCGGGGATCGCGGGCACATTCTGTACTCCGATGACCAGGGCACAACCTGGACCCAGGCCAAGGTGCCGACCCGGCAACTGCTGACCTCGGTGTATTTCGTCGATGACAAACACGGTTGGGCCGTCGGCCATGACGCACAGATCCTCGCCAGCGAGGACGGCGGCGTCACATGGACCAAGCAATTCGAAGATTTGAAACGCGAATCGCCGTTGCTCGACGTCTGGTTCAAGGACGTCAACAGCGGCTTTGCCGTGGGCGCGTACGGTAATTTGATGACCACCACCGACGGCGGCAAAAACTGGGAAGACGCCAGCGACCGCCTGGACAACGAAGACCAGTACCACCTCAACGCCATCGCGGCGGTCAAGGATGCCGGGCTGTTCATCGTCGGCGAGCAGGGCAGCATGTTCCGCTCCGCCGATTGGGGCCAGACCTGGGAGAAGCTTGAAGGTCCTTACCAGGGTTCGCTGTTCGGCGTGATCGGCACCGCCCAGCCCAACACACTGTTGGCCTACGGACTGCGCGGCAACCTGTTTCGCTCCACCGATTTCGGCACCACCTGGGAGCCGGTCGAGCTCAAGGCGGCTCGCGGTGCGCTGGAGTTTGGTCTGTCGGGCGCCACGTTGCTCGACGACGGTTCCATCGTAATCGTCGGCAACGGCGGTTCGGTGATTCGCAGCAACGACAACGGCGAAACCTTCAGCGTGTTCAACCGGCCGGATCGCATTTCCGTGTCGGCAGTGACGGCGGCAGGCAACGGTAATCTGATTCTGGCAGGACAGGGCGGCGTTCGCGCTACTTCGCCAACCGGCTCAGAGCTGGGCAAATAATAAGAAGGGCGGAGCTATGACATCCATGACAACCCATCAACAGGACAAGGCGACGTTTCTTGAGCGCCTGATCTTCAATAACCGCCCGGCAGTGATCGTCATCTGCCTGCTGGTCAGCATTTTCCTGTTCTGGCAGGCAACGCTGATCCGGCCGTCCACCAGTTTCGAAAAAATGATCCCCCTCGAGCATCCCTTCATCCAGAAGATGATGGAGCACCGCAACGACCTGGCGAACCTGGGCAACACGGTGCGGATTTCCGTGGAGGCCACTGACGGCGACATCTTCTCCAAGGAATACATGGAGACCCTGCGCCAGATCAACGACGAAGTGTTCTACATTTCCGGCGTCGACCGTTCCGGCCTCAAGTCATTGTGGAGCCCGAGCGTACGCTGGACCGAAGTGACGGAGGAGGGTTTTGCCGGCGGTGAAGTGATCCCGCAGAGCTATAACGGCTCCCAGCAAAGCCTCGACCTGTTGCGCAACAACGTGCTCAAGTCCGGTCAGGTCGGGCGTCTGGTGGCCAACGACTTCAAGTCGAGCATCGTCGATATTCCGCTGCTGGAGTCCTACCCGGACCCGCAGGACCAGGGCAAGTTGCTGGCGCTGGACTACCGCAAGTTCTCTCACGAACTTGAAGACAAGATCCGCAACAAGTTCGAAGTCCAGAACCCTAACGTGAAGATCCACATCGTCGGTTTCGCCAAGAAAGTCGGCGACCTGATCGATGGCCTGGTCATGGTGGTGATGTTCTTCGGCGTCGCCTTCATCATCACCTTGATCCTGCTGTACTGGTTCACCAACTGCATGCGCAGCACCGTGGCGGTATTGAGTACGACGCTGGTGGCGGTGGTCTGGCAGTTGGGGCTGATGCACTTTTTTGGTTTCGGGCTCGATCCTTACTCGATGCTGGTGCCGTTCCTGATTTTCGCCATCGGTATTTCCCACGGCGTGCAGAAGATCAACGGCATCGCCTTGCAGTCCAGTGACGCGGACAACGCGTTGACCGCTGCACGCCGTACGTTCCGCCAACTGTTCCTGCCGGGGATGATCGCGATCCTCGCCGATGCCGTGGGCTTTATCACGCTGCTGATCATCGACATCGGTGTGATCCGTGAGCTGGCGATCGGGGCCTCCATTGGTGTGGCGGTGATCGTGTTCACCAACCTGATTCTGCTGCCGGTGGCGATTTCCTACGTCGGTATCAGCAAACGTGCCGTCGCGCGCAGCAAGAAAGACGCCCACCGCGAACACCCGTTCTGGCGCCTGCTGGCGAACTTTGCCAGCCCGAAGGTAGCGCCGGTGTCGATCGTCCTGGCCTTGCTGGCCTTTGGCGGTGGTCTCTGGTACAGCCAGAACCTGAAAATCGGCGACCTCGATCAAGGCGCGCCGGAGCTGCGTCCGGATTCGCGCTACAACAAGGACAACAACTTCATCATCAGCAATTACTCCACCAGTTCCGACGTGCTGGTGGTGATGGTCAAGACCAAGGCCGAAGGTTGCTCGCGTTATGAAGCCATGGCGCCAATTGACGAACTGATGTGGAAGATGCAGAACACCGAGGGCGTGCAGTCGGCGATCTCGCTGGTGACCGTGTCCAAGCAGATGATCAAGGGCATGAACGAAGGCAACCTGAAATGGGAAACCCTGTCGCGCAACCCGGACGTGCTGAACAATTCCATCGCTCGTGCTGACGGCCTGTACAACAACAGTTGCTCCCTGGCGCCGGTGCTGGTGTTCCTCAACGATCACAAGGCTGCCACCCTGGATCGCGCGGTGCATGCCGTGCAGGACTTCGCCAAGGAGAACAACAAGGAAGGCCTGGAATTCATCCTCGCGGCCGGTAACGCCGGTATCGAGGCGGCCACCAATGAGGTGATCAAGGAATCCGAGCTGACCATCCTGATCCTCGTCTACATCTGCGTCGCGACCATGTGCATGATCACCTTCCGTTCCTGGGCGGCGACCTTGTGCATCGTGTTGCCACTGGTCCTGACCTCGGTCCTGGGCAACGCCCTGATGGCGTTCATGGGCATCGGCGTGAAAGTCGCGACGCTGCCGGTGGTGGCGCTGGGCGTGGGGATTGGCGTGGACTACGGCATCTACATCTACAGCCGCCTGGAAAGTTTCCTGCGGGCGGGCCTGCCGTTGCAAGAGGCGTACTACCAGACGCTGAAGTCCACCGGTAAAGCCGTGCTGTTCACCGGCCTGTGCCTGGCAATTGGCGTGTGCACCTGGATTTTCTCGGCCATCAAGTTCCAGGCCGACATGGGCCTGATGCTGACCTTCATGCTGCTCTGGAATATGTTTGGCGCACTTTGGCTGTTGCCAGCGCTGGCACGGTTCCTGATCAAACCGGAGAAACTGGCTGGACAGAAGGGCAACTCGCTGTTCGCTCATTGATCCCTGGCTGAAACAGAAAAGCCGCAACCTGAGGTTGCGGCTTTTTTATGCCTAAAATTTCACACCAGTCCCCGTGGGAGCGAGCTTGCTCGCGATAGCGGCGTAACATTCAACATTGATGTTGGCTGACACTCAGCTATCGCGAGCAAGCTCGCTCCCACAGGGTTCAGTGTGGGTTCGCGGGATCGGTGCCCAGCACCACATTCAGCGCACTGCGCGCATCATCGAGTTGCACCAGCGTCGCATGCCGTGCGCCCAGCGCATCACGGTTCTCGATCGCGGTCAGAATCGCCTTGTGCCGTGGCAACGCCAGTTCATGCAGGTTCGGCCGCTGGTTGGAATGCTTCAATGCTTCGGCAATCGCCACCGACAACATGTTGCACAGGTTGGCCAACAGGTCGTTATGGGTCGCATCGGCGATGCGGCTGTGGAAATCCAGGTCTGGTTGCAAAAGCGCTTCAGGCGTCGGTGCCGCTTCCATGCGTTGGTAGGCTTCACCGATGGAGGCGATGTCGGCGTCGGTCGCGAATTGCGCGGCGAGGGCGGCCGCGGCCGGTTCGATGATGCTGCGCACACTGGTCAGCAAATCGAAGAATTCATTCTGCGGACTGCTTTGCATCAGCCAGTGCAGCACGTCCGGGTCGAGCATGTGCCATTCCTTGCGCTGCTTGACCACGGTGCCGACCCGCGGACGGGAATACACCAGGCCCTTGGCGACCAACACACGGGTGGCTTCGCGCAGTACCGGGCGACTGACCGCGTACTCCTCACACAGCAGGGCTTCGGCGGGCAGTTTGTCGTCCGGCTTGAAGCGCCCGGAGACGATCTGCATGCCCAGTTCCTGGACGATGCGCGAGTGCATGCTTTTGCGGTCGGAGGGTTTGCGGTAATCCATGGGGAACGGCGCGATCCTGTGCGATGGAGGTGCCGCGCATGATAGCAGGCGCGGCACGCACGGTCGCCAGAGCAAGCGCAGTCTTGAACGGAACGTAGAGCCAATGTGGGAGCGGGCTTGCCCGCGATGGGGCCATCACTTTCGACGGTTATGGCGACTGATCCACCGCTATCGCGGGCAAGCCCGCTCCCACAGGGCAGGGGGAGGTTAGTGCGAGTGTCGCGGGACCTCGGAGCCGCGGCAGCCGACCAGGAAGTCGAAATCGCAACCCTGATCCGCCTGCAGCACATGGTCGATGTACAGCTGGCGATAACCGCCCACGATCAATTGCTGTGGCGGTTGCAGGTCGGCCATGCGTGCGGCCAGTTCCGCGTCCGAAATGTCCAGGTGCAGGCGTCCGTTGGCGCAATCGAGCTCGATCCAGTCGCCTTCCTTCACTGTCGCCAAAGGTCCGCCGGCCGCCGCTTCCGGTGCCACATGCAACACCACCGTGCCATACGCGGTGCCGCTCATGCGCGCATCGGAAATGCGCACCATGTCCGTTATGCCTTGGGCCAGTAGTTTCGCCGGCAAGCCCATGTTGCCGACTTCGGCCATGCCTGGATAACCCTTTGGTCCGCAGTTCTTCATCACCAGAATCGAGTTCGCGTCGACGTCCAGTTCCGGATCGTTGATGCGTGCCTTGTACATGTCGAAGTTCTCGAACACCACCGCACGGCCGCGATGTTGCATCAGCTCGGCACTGGCGGCGGACGGTTTGAGCACCGCACCGAGTGGCGCCAGGTTGCCGCGCAACACACAGATCCCGCCGTCAGCACGAATCGGGTTGTCGAGGGTGCGGATCACTTCGTCCTCGCCGTAAATCGGCGCGTCCTTGGTGTTCTCGCCCAGCGTCTTGCCGTTGACGGTCAAGGCGTTCGGGTTCGGGATCAGGTTAGCTTCGCCGAGGCGACGCAGCACGGCTGGCAGGCCACCGGCGTAGTAGAACTCTTCCATCAGGAAGCGCCCGGACGGTTGCAGGTCGACGATGGTCGGCATGCCGCGACCGATGCGGGTCCAGTCGTCCAGATCCAGTTCGACGCCAATGCGTCCGGCAATTGCCTTCAGGTGAATCACGGCGTTGGTCGAACCACCGATGGCGGCGTTGACGCGGATGGCGTTTTCGAAGGCTTCCTTGGTGAGGATTTTCGACAGTCGCAAGTCCTCGCGCACCATTTCTACAGCGCGCATGCCGGACATGTGCGCCAACACGTAACGGCGCGCATCCACGGCTGGAATCGCCGCGTTATGGGGCAGGGAAGTGCCCAGTGCTTCGGCCATGCAAGCCATGGTCGACGCGGTGCCCATGGTGTTGCAGGTGCCGGCCGAACGGGACATGCCGCCCTCGGCTGCAAGGAAATCGTCAATGGTGATGGTGCCGGCTTTCACTTGCTCGCTGAGCTGCCAGACCACGGTGCCGGAGCCAATGTCCTTGCCTTTGTGCTTGCCGTTGAGCATCGGTCCACCGGTCACGACGATGGCCGGCACGTCGCAACTGGCCGCGCCCATCAGCAGCGCCGGGGTGGTTTTGTCGCAACCGGTCAGCAACACCACGCCGTCAATCGGGTTGCCGCGAATCGCTTCTTCCACGTCCATGCTCGCCAGGTTGCGCGTCAACATGGCGGTGGGACGCAGGTTCGATTCACCGTTGGAGAACACCGGGAATTCCACAGGAAAACCACCGGCCTCGATCACCCCGCGTTTGACGTGCTCCGCGATCTGGCGGAAGTGCGCGTTGCAGGGGGTCAGTTCCGACCATGTATTGCAGATGCCGATTATTGGCTTGCCGTGGAACTGGTGATCGGCGATGCCCTGATTCTTCATCCAGCTGCGGTACATGAAGCCGTTCTTGTCGGCAGTGCCAAACCATTGGGCGGAACGCAGGGTGGGTTTCTTATCAGACATGATCGATTCTCTTATTGTATGACTATATTGTTCGAGCTAAGGCGTAACATAAGCTCAAATTCGGCCATTTGGAAGTGTTGTTGGGCAATTAGTATTACTATATAGTCGTTTTCAACGGAGGGATGGCCCTGGCAGCTTTGGCGAGAGGCGTCCCCTGAGGTTCTATAACAACAACAATCGGAGACCGATCTCATGAGCCAGGAACTGCGGCTTATTCGTCGCATCACGTTGAAACTGATTCCCTTCCTGATCCTGCTGTACCTGATCGCCTACGTGGATCGCTCTGCGGTCGGCTTCGCCAAGCTGCACATGGGCGCGGACATCGGCATCGGTGATGCGGCCTACGGCCTCGGTGCCGGGCTGTTCTTCATTGGCTATTTCCTGCTGGAAATCCCCAGCAACCTGATGCTCGAACGTTTCGGTGCCCGCCGTTGGTTTGCACGGATCATGGTCACCTGGGGCGCGATCACCATCGGCATGGCCTTCGTCCAGGGACCGCACAGCTTCTATGTGATGCGCTTTCTGCTCGGTGCCGCCGAAGCCGGGTTCTTCCCGGGCGTTCTGTACTACATCACCCAATGGTTCCCGATTCGCCATCGCGGCAAGATCCTCGGGCTGTTCATCCTGTCCCAACCCATCGCGATGATGATCACCGGCCCCGTGTCCGGCGGCCTGCTTGGCATGGACGGCACCCTTGGCCTGCACGGCTGGCAGTGGCTGTTCATCGTCATCGGCACGCCGGCGATTCTGCTGACCTGGCCGGTGCTGCGTTACCTGCCGGATGGTCCGCAACAGGTGAAATGGATGGATCAGGCCGAGAAGGACTGGCTGACCGGCGAACTGAAAAAAGACCTTGAGACCTACGGCCAGACTCGTCACGGCAATCCGCTGCACGCCCTGAAAGACAAACGCGTGTTGTTGCTGGCGCTGTTTTATCTGCCGGTGACGTTGAGCATTTATGGCTTGGGCTTGTGGCTGCCGACGCTGATCAAACAATTCGGCGGGACTGACCTGGTGACCGGGTTCGTGTCTTCGGTGCCGTACATCTTCGGGATCATTGGCTTGCTGATCATTCCGCGCAGTTCCGACCGTCTGAATGACCGTTACGGTCATTTGGCGGTGCTTTACGTGTTGGGCGCCATCGGCCTGTTCCTCAGTGCCTGGCTGACGTTGCCGGTGCTGCAACTGGCTGCGTTGTGCCTGGTGGCGTTCGCGCTGTTTTCCTGCACGGCGGTGTTCTGGACCTTGCCGGGTCGCTTCTTTGCTGGCGCCAGTGCAGCGGCCGGGATCGCGCTGATCAATTCGGTGGGCAACCTCGGCGGCTATATCGGTCCGTTCGTGATTGGTGCGCTGAAGGAATACACCGGCAACCTGGCGTCGGGGCTGTATTTCCTGTCGGGGGTGATGGTGTTCGGGCTGGTGTTGACCGGTGTGGTTTATCGCCTGCTGGAGCGCAAGCATGTGCTGCCGTCGGACCAGTTCGCAGCGAGTGCACGCGGCGCGAGCCGTACCCAACCTGAGGCCTGACCCCAATCAACTGTGGGAGCGAGCCTGCTCGCGATGACGGACAGACACTCAACGTTGATGTTGGATGGTATGGCCTCATCGCGAGCAGGCTCGCTCCCACAGGGAACAGTGAAGTTTTGAATAACTGGAGAAAATTCATGCGTTTAGTTCAGTTCGAATTGAGTAACGGCGAGCGCCGGGTCGGCGTCGTCGAAGAGGGCCAGGTGCGCGAAGTGCAGGCTGCGCGCACGGTGCGCGACTTGGCGTTGGCGGCGATCGAAGCGGGCGTGAATCTTGAACAACAGGTGAAAACCCTGGGCCTGGGCGTCAGCCATGACTACGCACAACTGCTGGCCAACCTGCAGATCCTGCCGCCACTGGATCACCCGGACCCGGCGCACATGCTGGTCAGCGGCACCGGCCTGACTCATTTGGGCAGTGCCTCGGCGCGGGACAAGATGCATCAGCAGGCCGGCGACGAAGCCGCGATGACCGACACCATGCGCATCTTCAAATGGGGCGTGGAGGGCGGTAAGCCGGCGGCTGGTCAGGCCGGTGTGCAACCGGAGTGGTTCTACAAGGGCGACGGCAGCATCGTCGTGCGTCCGGGAAAACCTTTTCCGCTGCCGCCCTTTGCCGAAGACGCCGGTGAGGAACCAGAACTCAGCGGTCTGTATGTCATCGGCCACGACGGCAAACCGTATCGCCTCGGTTTTGCGGTGGGCAACGAATTTTCCGACCATGTGATGGAGCGCAAGAACTACCTTTACCTGGCGCACTCCAAATTGCGCAGTTGCAGCTACGGCCCGGAACTTCGCGTGGGCGATCTGCCGCAACATCTGGCCGGCACCAGCCGCATCCTGCGCGACGGTGAAGTGCTCTGGCAGAACGAGTTTCTCAGCGGTGAGGCCAACATGTGCCACAGCCTGGAAAACCTCGAGTATCACCATTTCAAGTACAACCAGTTTCTGAGTCCGGGGGACGTACACATCCATTTCTTCGGCACTGCGACCCTGTCCTTTGCCGACGGCATTCGCACCCGACCGGGTGACGTGTTCGAGATCAGTCAGGCCGAGTTCGGCGCGCCATTGATCAACGGGATTGCACCGGTTGAAGCGGCGTTCGAGCCCGGCACCATCGGCACCCTTTAAGGAGACAGGCATGACCCAGATTCTTGGTCACAACTACATTGGCGGCCAGCGCAGCGCAGCCGGCTCGCTCAAGCTGCAGAGCCTTGATGCCAGCACCGGCGAAGCGTTGCCACACGATTTCTTCCAGGCCACACCTGAAGAAGTCGATTCTGCCGCCAAGGCTGCCGCTGCCGCGTATCCGGCTTATCGCAGCCTGAGCGCCGAACGTCGTGCACAATTTCTCGATGCCGTGGCCGATGAGCTCGACGCCTTGGGTGATGAGTTCGTCGCGCTGGTCTGCCGTGAAACCGCGCTGCCCGCCGGACGTATTCAAGGCGAGCGTGGTCGCACCAGCGGCCAGATGCGCTTGTTCGCCAAAGTGCTGCGCCGTGGCGATTTCTACGGTGCGCGCATCGATCAGGCATTGCCCGACCGCCAGCCGCTGCCGCGTCCTGACCTGCGCCAATACCGCATTGCCCTGGGACCGGTCGCCGTGTTTGGCGCCAGTAACTTCCCCTTGGCGTTTTCCACGGCGGGCGGCGACACCGCTTCGGCTTTGGCCGCCGGTTGCCCGGTGGTGTTCAAGGCCCACAGCGGTCATATGGCCACCGCTGAACGAGTTGCTGACGCGATCATCCGCGCCGCGGAAAAAACCGGCATGCCGGCTGGCGTGTTCAACATGATCTACGGCGGCGGTGTTGGCGAAGCGCTGGTCAAGCACCCGGCGATTCAAGCGGTCGGCTTTACCGGTTCGCTCAAGGGCGGTCGGGCACTGTGCGACATGGCCGCTGCGCGCCCACAACCGATTCCGGTGTTCGCCGAAATGTCGAGCATCAACCCGGTGATCGTCTTGCCACAGGCCCTCGCAACTCGAGCTGAAGCCGTTGCCCGCGACCTGACGGCCTCCGTCGTTCAAGGTTGTGGCCAGTTCTGCACCAATCCCGGTTTGGTGATCGGTATTGCCTCGCCGCAGTTCAGTGCGTTCGTGCAGCAGGTCGCGGGGCTGATCAACGATCAACCCGCGCAAACCATGCTCAACGTCGGGACCTTGAGCAGCTATGGCAAAGGCCTGCAAAAACTCCTCGCTCATCCCGGCATCGAGCATCTGGCCGGTACTGCGCAACAAGGCAATCAGGCCCAGCCGCAGCTGTTCAAGGCGGATGTGAGCCTGTTGATCAACGGCGATGAGGTCTTGCAGGAAGAAGTCTTCGGCCCGACCACGGTGTTCGTCGAAGTCGCCGATCAAGCGCAACTCAGTGCAGCGTTGAATGGCCTACACGGGCAGCTGACGGCAACGATCATTGGCGAGCCTTCTGACTTCGAGCAGTTTGGCGAGCTAACGGCATTGCTTGAGCAAAAGGTCGGACGGATCTTGCTCAATGGTTATCCGACCGGGGTGGAAGTCTGCGATTCGATGGTTCACGGCGGGCCGTATCCGGCGACTTCCGATGCGCGCGGCACCTCAGTGGGCACGTTGGCGATTGACCGTTTCTTGCGCCCGGTGTGCTTCCAGAACTATCCGGACAGTCTGCTGCCGGAAGCGTTGAAGAACGCTAACCCTCTGCGAATCCAACGCCTGGTGGACGGCAAGCCATCACGCGATGCACTGTAAAAAGTAACTGCAATCCCTGTGGGAGCGAGCCTGCTCGCGATAGCAATCTGACTGTCGACTTCGATAGTGAATGAGAGTCAGCCATCGCGGGCAAGCCACGCTCCCACATTTGTTCCTGCTCGTGGTCGGGTTTTATGCCAGGCACGGAGCCGCCCTCACATTGAGCTATCATTGCGTCTTTCCCATTCAAAGATTGACTGCCATGACTGCCGTAACCG
This sequence comes from Pseudomonas sp. fls2-241-R2A-110, assembly GCF_030209165.1. NCBI lineage: Bacteria > Pseudomonadati > Pseudomonadota > Gammaproteobacteria > Pseudomonadales > Pseudomonadaceae > Pseudomonas > Pseudomonas sp. fls2-241-R2A-110. The sequence goes on from NZ_JARVSN010000025.1 coordinate 182,225, forward strand.
ACACCTTGCTCGCCACCCTCGAACATTGCGATATGGTGGAAATCGACGGGCTTCACGCCTTCGAATTTTCCCTCGATGAAGACGACAATCTGCACATCGAATGCTTGGACGGTCGTGTGTCCAAGCACTGGGAGTTCACTCCGGCCGAAGTCGAAGCCGCGACCTTCGATCCAGACTTGCAAAGCTGGCTGATCACCGGCAGTTCCGGCGAACACCGATTGGTGTGCATGACCGCAATTCGCGGTGATGACGACGAGGAAGAAGCGAATGAGGATTCGTAATCTCTGGCCGCTGTTGATGGCCGGCAGCATTGGCGCAATGGGCGCCCAGGCGGCATTGGCCGAAGACTATCAATTGCTGGTCGGCTCCTACACGGCGGGGCAGAGTCAGGGCATCTATCGCCTCAAATTCGACAGTGCCACCGGGCAGATCGACGCCAAGCCACTGCAAGTGGTCAAGAGCGAAAATCCGTCCTGGCTGACCGTGTCCAAGGATCAGCGTCATCTGTTCGTGGTCAACGAAAACGGCCCGGGACAAAAAGACCCGGTCGGGCGTGTCAGCAGTTATGCGATCGATCCCAAGACCCACGCGTTAAGCCTGATCAATCAGGTTCAAAGCCTGGGCAATGAGCCGACCCATTCAAGCCTCAGCGTTGATGGCAGTCATGTGTTCGTCAGCAACTATTCGGTGGTTGAGGACCCGGGTGGCACGCTGGCGGTGTTGCCGGTGGGCGCCGATGGCACGCTCAAACCCGTGGTGCAGATGAGCAGTCATTCCGCGAGTCGGGTCAATCCCGAGCGGCAGATGTCGGCGCACGTGCATTCGACCGTCTCGTCGCCGGATGGCCATTACGTGTTTTCCAATGACCTGGGGGCAGACAAGATCTTTGTCTATCGCTTCGACCCCAAGGCCAACCCACATCTGCCGTTGACGCCTGCCACGCCGGCGTCCGTGCAATTGCCGGCCGGCAGTGGGCCGCGTCATTTGCTGTTCAGCGCGGATGGCAAGCATGCCTGGCTGACCATGGAAATGAGTGCTCAGGTGGCCGTGTTCGACTACCGGGACGGCAAGCTTGAACAAACGCAAATGGTCGACCTCGCCGCCGGCCAGCCGACATCGGACAAGGCTGCGGCGGCACTTCACGCCTCAGCCGATGGCAAGTTCCTGTACGTCAGCAACCGTGGCACCGCCAATCAGTTGCTGGTGTTCGCCCTCGATCCTGCGACCGGCCATCTCAAAGAGCTGCAGCGTCGTTCGGTTGAAGGTGACCACCCTCGGGAGTTCAGTCTTGATCCCAGCGGCAAGTTCTTGCTGATTGCCAACCAGAAAAGTAACCAGATCGTCGTCATCGAACGCGATGCCAAGACCGGTCTGCTGGGTAAAACCGTACAAAAGCTGCCGATGGATGCGCCAAGCGACCTCAAGTTCCTGGTGCGTCAATAGGCCGCAGGCCCCGATTGATGGGGCCTGTGTCCTTGTATCAACGACGCTGATATTTGGTAATGCTACAAAGCATTTCAAGGCATCGTTCCTCGGAGGTTAAGTTTGCTTCACGGCCCCACCGGGCATGCAAGCCAACTGACTCCGAGGAATACCGACATGAACTTCAATCTCTTCTCCATCATCGCTGCTTCCGCCATCTCTGCCACCGTTGCTCTGCCAGCCAGCGCCAACGTTGAAATCAACGACAAAAAAACCCACACCCAGAGCTACACCCAGAAATACCTGCAACAAAGCGCCAACTTCTACGCGGCACTGGATCACAAGACCCAAGCCTGAAATTCCAACCCTGCACCTTTTATGCAGGAGCGAAGTCACTTGCGCCGATCGAACTGAATGCTTCGAAAGACGATGAGTGATGTCGCTCCTGCATAACGCGTTTACGACAGCATCACATAGCCATCAATGCATCGCTTGATATCACATAGCCATGCGTTTAGATTTGACGTTGTTTTTTTGACTCATACTCTAGTAACAAGGATCGGCAGCATGGCGATGCGTCTGGCAGTGGTTCTTCTGTTTCTCTATTCCACCCCCATTCTTTCAGCTGCCCAGCCCGTTCCAGACGAGCCGGATGCGGCCCGTGAGCGCTTGATGAGTTTTATTGAAGACTGAAATAGACTGGCTTAATGATCAACGAAGCTGATGGTGACTATGGATAACGCTGAGTGGTTATCACAGCTTTTTTGATCGATTCTGTGGGCTCTGAAACATGCCCACGGAGAACACCATGGCCAGCTCAATCATCACTTCTGCCAAATACGGCGCCTACCTGGCCATAGGTCTCTATGTGACCATGGTGCTGGTGGTCAGCATTGCAGCGCAGTCGCAACACACCTTCGAAGCGCCGATTCAGGTCGCATATCCCGCCATCCAGTTTGAACACCGCGCTCAAAACGTGATGATCGATCAGACAGAACTGGCGGGAGTGGCAGGGGCATGAAAGGGGGCAAACTCTGGGTCATCGCCTTTCTGGCATTCATGACCAATGGCGCTTCGCTGCTGGGGTTCGGGCAAGGTTCGGCAGGTTCCGTAGCCCGCTCGATCGAAGCCAATCACAACCTCGCGCGTGACATTGAAACGGCCAAAGCCTTTGGGCTGCAGGCTGGCAATCCACCGATGAAACGCCAGGTCGATTTCTTCGGGCCGTTCCACGTCGATTGCTCGGTGCTGCGGATGTGTGATGTGTTCGCGTGAACCCTGTAGGAGCTGTCGAGTGAAACGAGGCTGCGATCTTTTGATCTTGCTTGTAAAAAACAAAGTCAAAAGATCGCAGCCTCGTTTCACTCGACAGCTCCTACACAGCTCCTACATTGACCGCGTTCTACTTTGCCATCACGGTGGTGAACAACTCTGACTCCAGAAACCGCTGCAACCACGCCTGCAACCGCACGTAAGGCGTTTGTGCAAACCACTCGCGATCGACATGGGCGAATTGCCGTATGAATGGCATCAGGGCCACATCCGCCAGCGTCGGATGCCCGACCAGCAAGTAATCGCGTCCATCAAGCAACTCATCCAGCTTGCGCAAGAACACCTCGCCCTCAGCCCGATAAACCGCCATCGGCTGCTCGGGATAACGCTCAGCGTATTTGTAGCGATTGAGGTGCACCTTGAACGCCTGATCGTTCTCTTCGATCAGTGCGCCAGTCAGCGCTTGCCCGGCAGGATCATCCTTGAGCAACCAGTCTTGCGGATCGTTCTGCGCCAAGGCCCAGCGCATGATCGCCAGGCTTTCATCGATGACCTGGCCGTCGACACTCAACACCGGCACCGTGCCCTTGGGCGATAGCGCGAGCATCTCGGGCGGTTTGGCCTTGAGGCTGACTTCGATGATATCCACCGCCACACCCGAGTAGCGCAGGGCCATACGCGCACGCATGGCGTAAGGGCAGCGGCGGAACGAATACAGCGTATTCATTTCACCTCCAGGGTGCTCAGGCCATTGCCTTGGCGCTGGACTTGAATCTGCACCGGAATCCGCTCGTGCATTTCCTGCACGTGGGAAATCACCGCGACCTTGCGGCCCTGCGCCTGCAAGCCGTCGAGGGCGTCCATGGCCAGTTGCAGGGATTCCGGATCGAGGCTGCCGAAACCTTCGTCGATGAACAGCGACTCGATTTTCAGCGTGCTGGAGGCCATCGATGCCAAACCGAGCGCCAGGGCCAGCGACACCAGGAACGTCTCGCCACCCGACAACGAATGCACCGAACGCAGTTCGTCGCCCATCTCTGTGTCCATCACCAGCAATCCGAGCATGCTGCCGCCGCGTTTCAGGCGATAGCGCCGCACCAGTTGGCGCAACTGCACGTTGGCGTGATGCACCAGCAAGTCGAGGTTGTAGGCCTGGGCAATCTTGCGGAAGGTGTCGCCAGTGGCCGAGCCGATCAACGCATTCAAACGCGCCCAGCGCTGGTACTCGGCGTAGGCGTCGGCGATCTGCTGCGCCAACGCCTGATTGGCGTTCTGCCGACGCTGATCCTCGGCCTGTTCCGCACGCAGTTCGGCGCAGCGGTGTTCGCTGGCGGCGAACAGGTTTTGCAACTCGGTCAGTGCCGTCGCCAATTGCTCGGCGTCGAGATTGCCGTTGTGCTGCGCCTGATGATTGAGCAGGCGCTGATCGCGTTCCTGCACGCGCACGCTGGCTTGTTCGATGGCTTTTTCGCTGTGCTGCAATTGCTGGCGCAGGTCGCTGACCTGCTGGTCGTCGACGCTCAGCAGCGTTTCCAGACCGCCGTCGTCGAGTTCCGGGTGCAAGGCTCGCCAGTCGGCGATCTTCGCGCTCAGCTCGTGGTCTTCGGTCTCCAGGGCCAGCAGGCGCTCTTGCTTGGCTTTGAGCTCGGCGGCCAGTTCGACCAGGCGCGTGCGCACGGTTTGCAGTTCCTGATTGGCCGTGACTTCGGCGTTACGCGCCTGATCAACGGCTTGATCGAGTTGCTGCTGCCATAGTTCGGCGCTGCTGTGTTCGCCGAGCAGTTGCGCCAGTTGCTGTTGGCACGTGTGGTGTTGCTCGGCGAGGACGCTGAACTGTTGTTGCGCCGCGTCCAGTGCCTGGGCACGGGCCAGTTGGCGGTCCTGTTCCTTTTCCAGCGTCTGCTGACGTTTTTGCTGTTCGCCGAGTTCATCGCGTTGCTGTTCGAGTTGCTCCAGACGCTGGGCGATCTGCCGGTCGAGCTGCATGAACGTAGCGGCCGGTTCGTGACGCAAGGCCTCCAGGGTTTCGGCCGGGAGCAGGGTGCTGAAGGCGCTGAGCTCTTCATCCAGGCGCTGGCGATCACTGCTCAGCTCGCGTTGCTGATTGCTCAGGTGTTGACTCGCTTGCTGGCTCGCCGCTTCGGCGCTGCGCAGTTGCTGCGCGAGGCGGGCGGCGTCTTGTTGCAGGGTGAGCAGGGCGGTTTGGCGCTGTTCGTCCTGGGCGATGCTCTGATTCAACTGGCTGTTTTGCTGGTGCAGCCAGGCATCACGTTTGATCGCGTCCTGCGCCAGCAACTGCGCCGATAGGGGATGCGCTTCCAGGCTCGGCGCCAGGCCTTGTTGCTGGGTGGCGAGTTGGTCTTGCTGCTGCAACAGCTCTTTCTGTTGCGCGATCAGGCCGCCGACTTCGGCGCGCAGGTCGGTGAGTTTTTCTTTCAGCAGATCAACTGCTTTTTGCGCGTTGGCCTGCTCGCTTTCATCATGGCGCCCGAGGCTTTGCAGCAAGGCTTCGGGTTGATGATAAGGGTGCTCAGGGCTGCCGCAGACCGGGCATGGCTGATCATCCTGCAACTGTTCGCGCAGTTCTTCTACGCTGGCGCTGCGGGCCAGGCGCTGGCGTTCCAGCAGTTCGCGAGTGACGCTCAAGGTCTGTTCGGCGACGACCAGTTCATTCTTGGTCTTCACGCCGTCCTGAGTCAGGCGATCACGTTCCTGCTGAGCCGTGAGCTGGCGCTGCTGAAGTTCTGCGCCGCGCTTGTCGATCTCCTGCTGACTGGCCCACAGTCGCGTCAGCTCTTCGAACGCTCGTAATTGTTTGCGGTTGTCCTGCAACAGGTTGCCCAACAACTGGATCTGTTCGGCCACGGCCTCGGGCTCGGCGCCGGCCTCTTTGTAGAGCACTTCCAGATGCTGTTTTTGCGCGGCCAGTTCTTCGCTGGCGCGGGCGGCACTTTGCTCAAGGGCGGCCAGCTCGGCCTGGCCCTTGTTCAAGCGATTGCCGATCAACATCAGCTGTTGCAGGCGATCACGGTAGGCGTTCCACGCATCGCTCAAGGGCGCCAGATGCGCGCTTTGCTCAAGCTCCCCGGCGATCCGCTGCAGACGCGCGGCCACTTGCTGTTGCTGCTCCTGCAAGCCTTGAATCGTGGTTTGCCCCTGAGTGCAGGCCAGTTCCGCTTGCTGCTTGAGGTCGGCGCTGACACTGACGTCTTTTACCAGACGGGCGAGGGCGCTTTGTGCTTCAAACGCCTGACGTAGCAACGGCGCGTTGGATGTGTGTTGGCGTTGGGCTTCGATCAGTGCTGTCTGCGCAGCGCTCAGGCTTTGTTCGAGTTGCGCCTGACGTGCGTTCAGCTCGGTCTGCTGCTGAGTGTGCTGCTGAATCTGCGCCGCCAGCGGTGTGAGCTGAGCCGTGAGCTCGGTCTTGCGGGCGAACTGATGCCGTTGCGGGGCCAGTTGTTCCAGTCGCGTCAGCTTCAAGCGTTCGCCAGCGAGGCTTTCCCACTGTTGCCGGGCACTGGTCAACTGCTCGTTGGCGCTCTGTTGCTCATCCTGCAACTGACGCAGGTCCTTGAGCCAGGTGTGCTGCAATTCAAGCTGCTTGAGCTGCGCCTGTTGGGTTTTGAGTTGCTGCTGCGCTTCGTTGAAACGCTCATCAAGCTCGGCTCGGGCTTCGGGTGCCAGCGGCGTCACGCCTGTGGCTTGATCCTGCAACAGCTTGTGGGCTTCGCGGGCTTCCTTGGCTTTGTCGAAGGCGCGCCGGCCGAGGCGGGTATAGAGCGCGGTGTCGGTGAGCTTTTCCAGCAGTTCGCTACGCTCGTTGTCGTTGGCCTTGAGGAAGGCACTGAACTCGCTCTGGGCCAGCAGCACGGCACGGGTGAACTGTTCGAAGTTGAGGCCCAGCACGGCTTCGAGCTGGGTCTTGAATTCGACTTTCTGGCTGGCCAGCAACTGATCCTGATCGATGTCGCGCAGGCTCTGACGGCTGGCTTGCAGCTTGCCGCCGGCCTTTTCCCGAGCGCGATTGGCTTCCCAGCGCGCGCGGTAACGACGGCCGTCGATCCCGACAAAATCCACTTCGGCATAGCCTTCACCGGTGCCACGACGCAGCAAGGTGCGTGGGTCGCCGGTGCTGATTTCGCCGTCGGCGTCCGGCGCTTTGGCAGACACCTGGGCATTGCTCAAGCGTGGCACGGCGCCGAACAGCGCCAGGCATAAGGCGTCGAGCAGCGTACTTTTGCCCGCGCCGGTCGGCCCGGTGATCGCGAACAGGCCGGCGCTGGCCAGCGGTTCAGCGGTGAAGTCGATTTCAAAAGGCCCGGCCAGCGAGGCCAGGTTTTTCAGGCGGATCGCGAGGATCTTCATGGTTGTTCGCTCTCCGTCTGCACGTCTTGCAACAGCTCGGCAAAGTCTTTCAGCGTTTGCTCATCAACCTCGCTGCCGTAGTTGTCCTGCCAGGCGCGGCTGAACAATTCCTGAGGCGTCAGTTGATCCAGTTCGATCAACGTGGTGCCATCATCGACGCCTTCGCGGCTGCCGTTTCCGGCGTATTCGGCGGCGATGCGCACCAGGCGCACGGCTTTGCCTTGCAGGGCGCTTTCCACTTGATGGCGCAAGTCGGGTTGCGGTTCGTCCAGACGCACGCGCACTTCCAGCCACGGTTGGCGCTGAATATCGGCGAGCAAATCGATGTTCGGCAGGTCGGCCAGTTGCAGCAGGATTTCCGCCAGCGGCGCCGGGCCGATGCGTTGCAGGTTCACGGCGCGGGGGATCAGCTTCGGTTCGACGCTGACCAGGGTTTCGCCCTCGAGCTTCACGTCGAGAATCTGATGCTGATAACCGATTTCCGAGAACGACAGCGGAATCGGTGAGCCGCTGTAGCGAATGCGCTCTTCACCGTTCACTTTCTGCGGCTTGTGCAAATGCCCAAGGGCGACATAGCTGATGCTCGGGCCGAACAGGCTGGCGGGCAGGGCTTCGGCGTTGCCGATGATCAGGCTGCGCTCCGAATCTTCCGACACAGAACCGCCCGCCATGTGCGCATGGCTGATAGCAATCAGCGCCTGACCCGGCTTGCGTTTGGCGTTGGCGGCTTCGATCAGCCATTCATGAACCTGACCGATACCGCGCAAATAGTTGTCGCCCAACTGCGCACCCGTCACTTCAGCGGGGCGCAGGAATGGCAGCGCCAGGCACCAGCCGGCAATCTCGCCGCTGGCATCCGGCAACGGCAGCAACAGCCGTTCGGCATCCAGCTGGCCGTCATCCAGCCACAACACCCGACCGAGGGCGTGAGTGCGCAAACGGCGCATCAACGGTGCCGGCAGCTCGATCCGCGAGCCGGAGTCGTGGTTGCCGGCGATGATCACAATGGTCAGCAGAGGCTGCTGCTCGTGGGCGCTGACGATGAATTCGTAGAGGCGTTCCTGGGCTTTGACCGGAGGATTGACCGTGTCGAAGATATCGCCGGCGATCAACAGCACGTCGGGCTGGTCCAGCTTCAGCTGGCGCAACAGCCACTCAAGGAAACAACCGTGCTCGAAATCGCGGTCCTGGCCGTGCAGGTTCTGCCCAAGGTGCCAGTCGGAGGTGTGAAACAGACGCAAGGCGAACTCCGTAGGAAATAAGGTAATGGCCGCGAGGAAAATGATGGCGGCGAAAAGGGAGAGAGTTTAATGGCAAAAGACCGGAGATGCGGAAAGCTTTGAAGGATTGTCTATTGATTGTCTGAAGTTTCAGTATGGTGGACAGCAGTCCGAAGTGACGTGACGGATGCTGTTGTGCAAGACCAAGGAGATTTGAATATTCAAGGAGATGTCATGATCCAAAGATTACTTCAACTTGACCAAGTGTCGTTCAACCTGCCCGACGGGCGCGTTCTGTTCGATCACTTGAATCACACCTTCAACTCCAGGGCCACCGGCATCGTCGGTGCCAATGGCTGTGGCAAGTCCTTGCTTGGCCGTCTACTGATGGGGGAGCAACTGCCCACCAGCGGCATCGTCCGTCGCGAAGGTCAGGTATACGCTGTGGCGCAGCTGTTGGAGCTCGAGCGCTATCCCACCGTTGCCGCGCTGGCTGGGGTCGACTTGATTCTGGCGGCGCTGGATCGTATTGCACAAGGCAGCATCGACGATGACGACCATGCGTTGGCGGTCGATCAATGGGATTGCGCCACGCGCCTTGAGGCGGAGCTGGAGAAGATCGGTCTGGGGCATTTGAACGCGGACTCGCGTACCGACACCTTAAGTGGGGGCGAGCGGCAGCGTGTGGCGCTGCTGGGGGCTTGGCTGTCTCGGGCCGACTGGCTCATTCTGGATGAACCCAGCAACCACCTGGATATTGATCAGCAGCACAAGCCACGCAGCAGATCAATCGTTGGTCCAACGGTCTGATTTTGATCAGTCACGACCGGGGGCTTTTGGAACACATGAGTGAAATTGTCGAGCTCTCGCCGTTGGGGCTGGCGGCCTATGGCGGCAACTACAGTCAGTATGTGGCGGCGCGCGAACAGGAACAGCAGTCATTCCAGTCGGCATTGCAAGGAGAGAGGGCACAGGCCAAGCGCGAACAACGTGAAATGGTCGTGCAGATGGAACGTCAGCAACGGCGCAGTGCACGTGGCGACCGCCAGGCCCGCGACGGCAGTCAAACCAGGCTGATCACCAATGCTCAAAAAGAGCGCAGCGAAAACAGTCAGGGGAAATTGCGCCTCAATCAGCAGTTGGCCCGGGAGCAGCAGCAACATCGTATTGCCGAGGCCCGGGCGCGGTGTGCTCCGGACATTCAGCGGATGATGTTGTCCCCCGAAAGCGTAGTGCCCAATGGCAAGCTGCTTGTGCAACTCAATGACGTGATTCTCCCGTTCGGTTACGCAGCGCCGATCAATCTAACGCTGGCCGGGCCTGTGCGCATGGCCATTTCAGGTGCCAACGGCAGCGGCAAGTCGACCCTGTTGCAAGTCATCGCTGGCCAACTGCCGGTGAGCGAAGGCGAACTCATACGCAGTTGCCATGTTGGCTGGCTGGATCAACACGCGGGGTTGCAGCACCCCGAACGCACGGCGGTGCAATGGCTCTACGAGAGTAATCCGGAGTTGCCCGAAGCCGAGGCGCGAACCCGGTTGGCGCAGATGGGTATTGATGCGGATCGGGCGACGCTCAAGACCTGTCAGTTGAGTGGGGGCGAGCGTTTGAAGATAGCCTTGGCGGCGCAGTTGTACGCCCAGCGGCCGCCACAGTTACTGTTGCTGGATGAGCCGGATAACCATTTGGACTTGCCCAGCAAAATAGCGCTGGAGCAGATGCTCAATCAGTATCAGGGGGCATTGATTGTCATCTCTCACGACAGCGCTTTTTTACAGGCGATTCATCTGGATGCCGAGTTTCATCTCAACAGTTAGACAGCATTACTTGGGATACAACGGCGGCAACCCACTGTCACCCACCGGATCATGAACCCGCTCGGCAATCGGGATTGCCTTGATCGCCCGCCACAATTCTTCGCCTTGCCAATACTGGCCGGTCTCGCTGTAGAGCGCGCCGTTCAGGCCGTCCAGCGCGTCGGACAGTGGCACGAAGCGGGCGGCCATGTCGGCCAGGGTTTCCGGTTGTTGCCGGGCCCAGGCGTCGAGGGCCTGGCGGGTGGCGTGTGAGTCGTTGGCCTGGCAGGCGCGTTTGAGTTCATCGAGCACCGTGCGCGGGCTCGGGCCGGCCTGCGCGGCGCGCGAGATTGCCGGTTGCCAGCGCGCCCGCCACCAGAGGCCGAAGCCCAGCAGGGTGGTGCAGGCGAGGATCAGTGTGGCGAGTTTCCAGCGCCAAAGGGTTTCGCTGTCGGCCGTGGACGTGAGTGGGGCGCCGCTGGCCGGGGTGTCGACCACGAGACTTGGGTTGTTCGCCACTTGCAGGGTTCGGGCGGGCAGGCTGCTGTGTTCCAGGTGGTCTTCGAAGGTGTTCCACCAGACTACCTCCACCGATGGCAGCTCGATGGCGCCACTGCGGCCAGGCACCAGGGCCTCGCGTTCTTCACGGTGGCCGACCAAGCCGCGTTCGGTGCTTTGGTTGCTCAACACCGGTTGATCCGGGTAGCGGCGCAGGCCGTTGACGTCCGTGGCGGGCAACGGCGGCAATTGCGAACTGGCCAGGCCTTCGGCCTTCAAGGTCAGGCTGCGGGTCAGCGAGTCACCGACCTGCGTGTGGTCCGGCTCCGGGTTCCAGCTTTCGCTCAGTTCCAGGCTGCGCGCCGGTAGCCACGGTATGTCGGCCGGGTAGGTAATGGGTTTGGCCTTTACTGTCAGCAGAATCGGCGCAGAGCTGACGCGCATCAACTTTCCGGTTTTTGCCCCTTGGGCTGCAGGATCCTGGGGGGGCTGGGTGTCCACCAGCGTGGCACTGAACATCTGCGCCGGGATGGTCAATTCACCGCTTTGTTGCGGATAAATCGCATAGCGCATTTCGATCACGCCATGGCGCAGACCGTTGATGGTTTTTTCGTAGGTGCGTGTCTCACCCAGCTGTTCAATGCGCGCGTCTGGAATCTGCAGCGGGGTCAGGCTGCTGTCGTCGTACAGCGAGACCGAATGGTAGATGCGCAACGTCAGGATGGCCTGGGCCTGTACGTACACACTGGTCTGATCCAGGCTGGCGTCAATGAACACCGGAGCCAGTTTGTTGGTGGTGTCCTGGGTTTCACTTTCGACCACTTGCACGGTGATCGGTTGGCTATTGGCCTCGCCCAACTGCAACGAAGGAATCGTCACGCTGCCGTTTTCCTTGGGCAGCAAGGTGATGATCCAGCGCGTGGTGGCGCGGTTATCGCCGTTGAGCGTTGTCAGTTGGTTGACCTGACGAGTGCCGCGCACCTCGAACTGCGGTTCCAGCGGCGCCAGATCAGGCTTGCCGAACTGCGTCACGTCGTTGGATTCCAGGGTCAGTTCGACTGTTTCGCCGGAGTTCAGGCGACTGCGGTCGACACTGGCGACCAGTTCCGCCGCCTGGGCCTGAACGGCACAGAGCAACAGCGCGAGGATGAAAAGGGTGAAGCGGGTCATCGAATTTTTCCCTGATCCTGATGTTGTTGCTGTTCGTACCAGAATTTGCGCCTGAGCAGTTCACCCGGGTCATCGGGGATTTTACGTAGCCATTGCTCAAGCGCCTGACGCTGTTCGCCATCGATGTTGTCGTTGGCCGGCCGCAGCGGTGGCGTGGTGGTTTGTTCATCCCCCAGTTCACTGCCCGGGACTTCATTGGTGCCCGGTTTTGGCGGTGTGGTAGGCGACTGATTAGCCTCCAATGCAGCCTGCTGGGCGTCGGATTGCGGTTCACCACTGTCCGATGGCTGGGTGGCGGCGCCCGGCGGCGGCTCTTGCGCGGCGGTGTCGGTTTGCTCGCCTGCGTTTTTGTCCGGCTCGGCCGGCGGCGGGGTGTTTTTCTGCTTGAGCAGACTTTCCACCAAAGCCTTGTTGGTCTGTGCCGGGCGCAAATCCGGCTGGCGCTCCAACGCTTGATCGTAAGCATCCAGCGCTGCTTCCAGGTCGCCGTTTCGGGCCAGGGCGTTGCCACGATTGTAGTGGGCGTGGGCGTCATTGCCTTCGGCGAACCGCTGGGCGGCACCGGCATAGTCGCCGGCTTCATAGAGCGCCACGCCTTGCCACTGCGGATCTTCAAAATGTTGCGCGGCCTTCGCCGGATGGCCTTGCTTGAGCAGGTGCAAGCCGCGTTGATCGGGACGCAGCCACAAGTCTTCAAAATCGAAGGCATAGCTCGGTTGCGGCAGCGCCAGCAACAGCGGCAGCAGGCAGAACAACCAGCCGCGTCGACCGGCGCAGCCCGCCAGTAGTAGCAACGGTAGCAGCAGCCAGTAACCCTGATCGGCCCAGGTGTCGAGGCGCAGGGTCTGGCCGTCGTTGCGCAGATTGCGTGGACCGTCGAGCAGGCCGAGGCCGCGCAGGTCGGAATCGTCAAGGCGCGCCTGGTGATAACGCCCGCCAAGGTCATTGGCAAACGCTTTCAGGCTTGGGCTGTCCAGGTGCGGCACCAGAATCGCGCCCTGATCATCTTTGAGGAAACTGCCGTCCTCTTGGGCCACCGGCGCCCCTTCAGCGGTGCCGATGCCAAGCATCAGAAACTGCGTCGATTTGCCGTCCAGCGCCTGATCAATGCCCTCACGCTCCAGGTCGGTCAGGGTAGAGCCGATCAGCAGGATCCGGCCTTCGCCCAAATCACTTTGGTGGAGCAGGGACAGGGCCTTGGTCACCGCGATATCGGCACGATGGCCGGCCACGGGCATCAGCGATGGTTTGAGCGCGTCCAGCAGGTTGCGGCTGGTGGAGAGGTCGTCCGACAAAGGCACCAACGTGTGTGCGCTGCCGGCATAGACGACAATGGCTGTCTGGGCGTCGCTGCGGTCTTGCAGCAGGTCCAGCAGCTTGCGCCGGGCTTGCTCCAGTCGGTTGGGGGCGACATCGGTGGCGAGCATTTCCGGGGTCAGTTCAAGCACGACGACCACCGGGTCGGCGGGTTTCTGGCTGATTTGTTCGACCCGCTGCCAGCTCGGACCCAGCAGGGCCAGAACGGTCAGCACCCAGGCAATTCCCAGGGTGATCCACGGCAGTTTGCTGTCGCGACCGCCGCCACCGCTCAGTAGCGCGGCGTGAAAGGCCGGCGGCAGAATCATCTGCCAGCGTCCGGCACGTTTCTGCCGATGCCAGAGCTGCCAAATCAACCAGCCCAAGACGGGCAACAACAGCAGCCACCAGGGACGGAACCAGTACGGCCACAGCGCACTCATCGGCGCCTCCGCAGGCGCAGGCGGTTGAGCCGCTGGCGCCAGTCAGGCAATTGCGTTTGCAAAAACAGATCCTTGGTGAACAGTCGCTGCAGCGGGTTATCCGGCCAAAGCTCGCGCACCACCAGCAACATGCTCAGCAGCAGCGCCAGCGCCAGGGGCCAGTGATACAGCGCCTGAGCCGGGCGGGCCTGGGTCGGTTGCTGGGTCACCGGTTCGAGTTTGTCGAGGGTGTCCTTGATCGCCTGCAATTCCTTGCCGTCATGGGCGCGGAAATACTGGCCGCCCGTGGCTTGGGCGATGGCCTTCAAGGCCGGCTCGTCGAGGTCCAGGCTCGGGTTGATCCCAAGAAACCCTAACGTACCGCTTTGCTCCGGGTCGGCGCCGATGCCGATCGGGTAGATTTTCACGCCTTCGCTGGCCGCCAGGCGCGCCGCGGTGAGCGGATCGATTTCACCGCCATTGTTGGCGCCGTCGGTCACCAGAATCAGCACGCGGCTTTGCGCCGGACGCAGGCGCAGACGCTTGAGAGCGAGGCCGATGGCATCACCGATGGCGGTGTTCTTGCCGGCAATACCGATGCGCGCTTCGTCGAGCCACACGCGCACGGTGTGCCGGTCGAACGTCAGCGGCGCTTGCAGGTAAGCCTGGCTGCCAAACAGGATCAGGCCGACGCGGTCGCCTTCGCGACTTTCAAGGAAGTCACCGAGCAAATGCTTGACCAGCGACAGGCGGCTGACGTCTTCGTCCTGCCATTGCATGTCGGGAAAATCCATGGAGCCGGACACGTCCACCGCCACCAGCAAATCGCGACCACTGGCTGCGATCGGCAGCGGTTCGCCCAGCCATTGCGGGCGAGCGGCGGCAATCAGCAACAACAGCCACAGCAGGATGAACGGTGCTTGCTGGCGCCATGCCGGCAAGTTGGCCCGGGCGCGGCGACGGGCCAGGCCTTCGAGGTCGTTGAGGAAACTGACCTTGAGCGCCGGTTCGCCGCTGTCGGCCACCGGCAGCAGGATGCGCATCAGCCAGGGCAGCGGCAGCACGGCAAAGATCCACGGCCAGGCGAACTCAAACATGTTTGCGAATCCAGGTGTCGACGGCTTGTGTCAGGCCGGCGATGGCCTTGTCGTCGAGTTTGCATTCGGGTTTGTAGGCGCCTTCGACCAGCACCATCCAGCGGGTCAGGCCGGCGGCCGGGCAACGGTTGTCGAGGAACGCCAGCCATTTGCGCCCGTTGAGGGTGTGGCTCTGGCTGTAGGGGTAATGGTTGCGGCAAAGGCGCTTGAGCAAGCCATTAAGCTGCTGCAGCCAGGCGCCGGCCGGTGCGCCGTCATAGGGCTTGGGCATCAGCGCCAGTTCGGCCAGCGCGGCGATACGCACCGGATCCAGCGGTTGTTCGGCACGCACGACAGGGCGTTTGTTCGGAATGAAGCGCCGCGCCTTCCACAGCCCGAAACCGATCAGCGGCAGCAACAACAGCAGCAGCCACCAGCCCGGCGCGGGTGGCCAGAAATCGATGGGTGGCGGGGTTATCAGTGGTTGCAATTGATCGAGGCTGCTCATCGACCTTTCCCCGGTTTCTGTGGGTTCAAGTACTCGCGCAGTTGCTCGACCATCTCGCTCTGGGTGCTCAGCGGCATCAGCAAGACCCGCAACTTCTGCGCCAGCAGTTCCCAGCGGGCGATGCGGGCTTCGGCCTGGGCTCGGTAGGTTTGGCGCAGGTCGAAATTGAGCGTGTCGAGTTCCAGCTGCGCGCCACGCTCGGCAAAGCGCAAAAGCCCGGCGGCGGGCAGTGCGTGGTCCAGCGGGTCGGACAGCGGCAGCAGCAACAGGTCGCAATGGCGCGACAACAAGCTCAGCTGCTGCTCGGAGCCTTCGGTCAAGGCGCGTTCATCGCAGATCAAGATCACCAGACTGCCAGGGCGCAGCACTTCCCGTGCGCGACGCAGGGCCAGATTGAGCGAATCGCGGTGCTGCTCGGTCTCGGTGTGCAGCGACTGGTTGACCCGTACCAGGCGGTTGAGCAACTGCAGAAGGCTTTGCTTGCTGCGCCGGGGTTTGATCTCGTAATGCTCGTTGTCGCCGAATACCAGCCCGCCGACCCGGTCGTTGTGACCCAGGGCTGCCCAGCCAATCAGGCTTGCCGCCTGGGCCGCGAGCACTGATTTGAACATCAGTCCGGAGCCGAAAAACAGCCGGCGGCTTTGCTCGACCATGATGAAAATCGGCCGCTCGCGTTCTTCGTGGAACAGTTTGGTGTGCGGTTCCTGGGTCCGGGCGGTGACGCGCCAGTCGATGGTGCGCACGTCGTCGCCGGCCTGATAGACCCGCACCTGATCGAAGTCCACGCCGCGCCCGCGCAGCTTGGAGTGGTGCAGGCCGATCAGCGGGCTGCGCTGGCTCGGCGTGGAAAACAGCTGCACTTCGCGCACGCGATGGCGCATCTCGATCAGCTCGGAGAGGCTGACGCGGATGCCCGGCTCGGGCGGCAGGGGGGCGTTCATCGGGGTCAAGCGACGGCTACGACGTCGAGAATCCGCTGGACCACCCGGTCCTGGTCGATGCCAGCAGCTTCGGCTTCAAAGGAAAGAATGATGCGGTGGCGCAACACGTCGAACAACACCGCCTGGATGTCTTCCGGGCTGACAAAATCGCGACCCGCGAGCCAGGCGTGAGCCCGGGCGCAGCGGTCGAGGGCAATCGAGCCGCGTGGACTGGCGCCGTAGGCGATCCACTCGGCCATTTCCGGGTCGAACTTGCCCGGCGTGCGCGTGGCCATAACCAGTTGCACCAGGTATTCCTCCACGGCGTCGGCCATGTACAGGCCAAGGATTTCCTTGCGGGCGGCGAAGATCGCCTGCTGGCTGACCCGGCGTTCGGGTTTGGTTTCGCCGTTCAGCGCTTCGCCACGGGCCTGTTGCAGGATCCTGCGCTCGACGGCGGCGTCCGGGAAACCGATTTTCACGTGCATCAGGAAGCGGTCGAGCTGGGCTTCGGGCAGCGGGTAGGTGCCTTCCTGCTCGATCGGGTTTTGCGTGGCCATCACCAGAAACAGCGGCGATAGCTCATAAGTGCTGCGCCCGACACTGACCTGACGCTCGGCCATGGCCTCCAGCAGTGCCGATTGCACCTTGGCCGGGGCACGGTTGATTTCGTCCGCCAGCACCAGGTTGTGGAAGATCGGGCCTTGCTGGAATACGAAGCTGCCGGTTTCCGGGCGATAGATTTCCGTACCGGTGATGTCGGCAGGCAGCAGGTCAGGGGTGAACTGGATACGGTGGAACTGGGCTTCGATGCCTTCGGCGAGTTCTTTGATGGCCTTGGTCTTGGCCAGGCCAGGGGCGCCTTCGACCAGCATGTGGCCGTCGGCAAGCAGGGCGATGAGCAAGCGCTCGATGAGTTTTTCCTGGCCGAGAATCTGCGTTGAAAGAAAGGTTCGCAGCGCTAGCAGCGCTTCACGATGTTCCATCGATGACTGTTCCTGGAAAGGGTGACCGAAGACGTTCGAATAACGCCAGGGCTGGGGGCGTTACTTTAATCCATCGCGGGGGGCGGCGACTAACGGCATTTTGAGCAAAGTGCGGGAATTGACTGGAGAAAGTGTTGGAGTTTTGTGAGGTTCGAAGGTTGACGGTGTGCTTTCGGGCCTCATCGCGGGCAAGCCCGCTCCCACAGGAGACCGAGTTGTTTCATGAAAATGCGATCAAATGTGGGAGCGAGCTTGCTCGCGATGGGGCCGGTTCAGGCACTCAAGAATCCAAGGCTTAGAGTTCGCTTATATAAGTGCCGATGCCATCAAGAATATTCTGCAAGGTCTCTTCCACTTCCGGCAGGTCGCTGGCATCGGTGTTGTGAATGATTTCCAGGGAATCTTCGCCATTGAGCGCATCGGCGTCGGCTGCTGCGATTTCGATCAGCAGGCGGGTAGGGCTGAGGGTGACTTTCACGCCATCGAGCGTTGAAGGCGTGTCCTGGAAGATGATTTCCAGCTCTTCCTCATCTGGGAAGCGACTCATCAGAAACATCTCGCCATCATCGCTGGTGCAGCAGAGCATGGCCAGGTTGTCTTCTTCGTCATCGCACGGGTTGACGATCAACTGTTCGGTGGTGATTTGCATGGGGGATTCCTGGCTCGGCGAGCGTTATGAACGCAATAAAACCCGATTCTGCCAGCCTGTGGGAATTTCTGCTCGTCTGAGTGTCAGAGGAAGTGTCGTGAACACTTGAAGTGTTGCTGGTCATTTCGAGGACGGATGTGCGGTAAAAACGGGCATAAAACGCCCATTTTCCTGCACGACTGCTAGTGTTGTTCGAGGCGCATGCCGAGAGCTGCGTACCGATGACCGAATATGTCGCAGCGCCGCAAGCACAGGCCTTGCCGCACTCGTTAAGCTGCGCATCGAATGGATACCTGTAAAGACATTGTGCAATTGATCGCAGAGTCGTTTTTGCAGATGCCCATTCTTGGAAGGTGAATGTGACCTGAGTGTCTCGTCCAGCTTCACCCACCTGTCACCCTGTTTCCTCTGCCCGAGAATCAGGAACAGGGTGACGGATCGCCCCGAAAGGGGTTTTGCACGCGACGCTTCCATCAATAACAAGCCCAAGCGGAGTACCACAGATGGCGTTCTTCACCGCAGCCAGCAAAGCCGACTTCCAGCACCAACTGAAAGCGGCACTGGCGCAGCACATCAGTGAACAGGCACTGCCACAAGTGGCGCTGTTCGCTGAACAATTCTTCGGCATCATTTCCCTGGACGAGCTGACCCAGCGTCGGTTGTCCGACCTCGCCGGCTGCACCCTTTCTGCGTGGCGCCTGCTTGAGCGCTTCGATCACGCGCAACCGCAAGTGCGCGTCTATAACCCTGATTACGAGCGCCACGGCTGGCAGTCGACCCACACCGCGGTCGAAGTGCTGCACCACGACCTGCCATTCCTGGTGGACTCGGTGCGCACCGAGCTGAATCGTCGCGGCTACAGCATCCATACCCTGCAAACCACCGTGCTGAGCGTGCGTCGCGGCAGCAAGGGCGAGTTGCTGGAAATCCTGCCAAAAGGCACCCAGGGCGAAGGGATCCTGCAAGAATCCCTGATGTACCTGGAAATCGACCGTTGTGCCAACACGGCCGAAATGAATGTCCTGAGCAAGGAACTGGAACAGGTTCTCGGCGAAGTCCGCGTCGCGGTCGCCGATTTCGAGCCGATGAAAGACAAGGTCCAGCAAATCCTCACCGGCCTGGACAACAGCAAGTTTGCGGTCGATCCAGAAGAAAAAGCCGAGATCAAAAGCTTCCTGGAATGGCTGGTGGGTAACCACTTCACCTTCCTCGGCTATGAAGAATTCGTGGTGCGCGACGAAGCCGACGGCGGCCACATCGTCTACGATCAGGACTCCTTCCTCGGCCTGACCAAGCTGCTGCGCACTGGCCTGACCTACGATGACCTGCGCATCGAAGACTACGCCGTGAACTACCTGCGCGAACCGACCCTGCTGTCGTTCGCCAAGGCCGCGCATCCGAGCCGTGTGCACCGTCCGGCTTACCCGGATTACGTGTCGATCCGTGAAATCGATGCCGACGGCAACGTGATCAAGGAATGCCGTTTCATGGGCCTGTACACCTCCTCGGTGTATGGCGAGAGCGTGCGGGTCATCCCGTACATCCGCCGCAAGGTCGAAGAAATCGAGCGCCGCTCCGGCTTCCAGCCCAAGGCTCACCTGGGCAAGGAACTGGCGCAGGTGGTCGAAGTGCTGCCGCGTGATGATCTGTTCCAGACCCCGGTCGACGAGCTGTTCAGCACCGTGATGTCGATCGTACAGATCCAGGAACGCAACAAGATCCGCGTGTTCCTGCGCAAAGACCCGTACGGCCGCTTCTGCTACTGCCTGGCCTACGTGCCGCGCGATATCTACTCCACCGAAGTGCGCCAGAAGATCCAGCAAGTGCTGATGGATCGCCTGAAAGCCTCGGACTGCGAGTTTTGGACTTTCTTCTCCGAGTCCGTGCTGGCGCGCGTGCAGCTGATTCTGCGCGTCGATCCGAAGAACCGCCTGGACATCGACCCGATTCTGCTGGAAAAAGAAGTGGTGCAAGCCTGCCGCAGCTGGCAGGACGACTACGCGAGCCTGGTCGTGGAGAGCTTCGGCGAAGCCCACGGCACCAACGTGCTGGCTGACTTCCCGAAAGGCTTCCCGGCCGGTTACCGCGAGCGTTTCGCTGCCCACTCGGCTGTGGTCGACATGCAGCACCTGCTGAGCCTGAGCGAAAAAAATCCACTGGTCATGAGCTTCTATCAGCCACTGGGTCAGGTCTCGGGCCAGCGCGAACTGCACTGCAAGCTGTATCACGCCGATACCCCGCTGGCATTGTCCGACGTGTTGCCGATCCTGGAAAACCTCGGTCTGCGCGTACTGGGTGAATTCCCGTACCGCCTGCGTCACAACAACGGCCGCGAGTTCTGGATTCACGATTTCGCGTTCACCGCTGCCGAAGGCCTGGAACTCGACATCCAGCAACTCAACGACACCTTGCAGGACGCTTTCGTCCACATCGTGCGTGGCGATGCCGAGAACGATGCATTCAACCGTCTGGTACTGACCGCCGGCCTGCCATGGCGCGACGTGGCGTTGCTGCGTGCTTATGCTCGATACATGAAGCAGATCCGCCTGGGCTTCGACCTGGGTTATATCGCCAGCACACTGAACAACCACACCGACATCGCTCGTGAGCTGACCCGGTTGTTCAAAACCCGTTTCTACCTGGCGCGCAAGCTGACCGGCGACGATCTGGAAGACAAGCAGCAACGTCTGGAACACGCGATTCTGACGGCACTGGACGACGTTCAGGTGTTGAACGAAGACCGCATCCTGCGTCGCTACCTGGACCTGATCAAGGCGACCCTGCGCACCAACTTCTACCAGACTGACGCCCACGGTCAGAACAAGTCCTACTTCAGCTTCAAGTTCAACCCGCACCAGATCCCTGAGCTGCCGAAGCCAGTACCGAAGTTCGAAATCTTCGTTTACTCGCCTCGCGTCGAAGGCGTGCACCTGCGCTTCGGCAACGTTGCTCGCGGTGGTCTGCGCTGGTCCGACCGTGAAGAAGACTTCCGTACCGAAGTCCTGGGCCTGGTAAAAGCCCAGCAAGTGAAGAACTCGGTCATCGTGCCCGTCGGCGCGAAGGGCGGCTTCCTGCCGCGTCGCCTGCCACTGGGCGGCAGCCGCGACGAGATCGCGGCCGAGGGCATCGCCTGCTACCGCATCTTCATTTCGGGCCTGTTGGACATCACCGACAACCTGAAAGACGGCGCCCTGGTGCCGCCGGCCAACGTTGTGCGTCATGACGACGATGACCCGTACCTGGTGGTAGCTGCCGACAAGGGCACTGCAACCTTCTCCGACATCGCCAACGGCATCGCCATCGACTACGGCTTCTGGCTGGGTGACGCGTTTGCGTCCGGTGGTTCGGCCGGTTACGACCACAAGAAGATGGGCATCACCGCCAAGGGCGCGTGGGTCGGCGTTCAACGCCACTTCCGTGAACGCGGCATCAATGTCCAGAAAGACAGCATTACCGTAGTCGGCGTCGGCGACATGGCCGGTGACGTGTTCGGTAACGGTTTGTTGATGTCCGACAAGCTGCAACTGGTCGCAGCCTTCAACCACCTGCACATCTTCATCGACCCGAACCCGGAGCCTGCCAACAGCTTCGCCGAGCGTCAGCGTCTGTTCGACCTGCCGCGTTCGGCCTGGTCGGATTACGACACCAGCATCATGTCCGAAGGCGGCGGGATCTTCTCCCGTAGCGCGAAAAGCATCGCGATTTCCCCGCAGATGAAAGAGCGTTTCGACATTCAGGCCGACAAGCTGACACCGACCGAGCTGCTGAACGCCTTGCTCAAGGCGCCAGTGGACCTGTTGTGGAACGGCGGTATCGGCACTTACGTCAAGGCCAGCACCGAAAGCCACGCCGATGTCGGCGACAAGGCCAACGATGCGCTGCGCGTGAACGGCAACGAACTGCGCTGCAAAGTCGTGGGCGAGGGCGGTAACCTCGGTATGACCCAACTGGGTCGCGTCGAATTCGGCCTCAATGGCGGCGGTTCCAACACCGACTTCATCGACAACGCCGGTGGCGTGGACTGCTCCGACCACGAAGTGAACATCAAGATCCTGCTGAACGAAGTGGTTCACGCCGGCGACATGACTGACAAGCAACGTAACCAGTTGCTGGCGAGCATGACCGACGAAGTGGGCAACCTGGTACTCGGCAACAACTACAAGCAGACCCAGGCGCTGTCGCTGGCTGCCCGTCGTGCCTTGCCGCGTATCGCCGAATACAAGCGTCTGATGAACGACCTGGAAGGCCGCGGCAAGCTGGATCGCGCCATCGAGTTCCTGCCGGCTGAAGAAGCGATCAACGAGCGCGTTGCGGCAGGCCATGGCCTGACTCGTGCCGAGCTGTCGGTGTTGATCTCCTACAGCAAGATCGACCTCAAGGAAGCGCTGCTCAACTCCCTGGTGCCGGACGACCACTACCTGACGCGCGACATGGAAACCGCTTTCCCGCCGAGCCTGGTGAGCAAGTTCTCCGACGCCATGCGCCGTCACCGTCTGAAGCGCGAAATCGTCAGCACCCAGATCGCCAACGATCTGGTGAACCACATGGGCATCACCTTCGTTCAACGACTCAAAGAGTCGACCGGCATGAGCCCGGCGAATGTTGCGGGTGCGTATGTAATAGTTCGGGATATCTTCCACCTCCCGCACTGGTTCCGTCAGATCGAAGCCCTGGACTATCAGGTTTCGGCCGACGTACAACTGGAGCTGATGGACGAGCTGATGCGTCTGGGCCGTCGCGCTACGCGCTGGTTCCTGCGTGCCCGTCGCAACGAGCAGAACGCTGCCCGTGACGTCGCGCACTTCGGTCCGCATCTGAAGGAGTTGGGTCTCAAGCTCGACGAACTGCTGAGTGGCGAGATCCACGAAAACTGGCAGGCTCGTTATGAGGCGTACGTCGAAGCCGGTGTGCCTGAGTTGCTCGCACGCATGGTGGCCGGGACTTCGCACCTGTACACCTTGCTGCCGATCATCGAAGCCTCCGACGTGACTGGCCAGAACCCTGCAGACGTGGCGAAGGCTTACTTCGCCGTGGGCAGCGCGCTGGACATCACCTGGTACCTGCAACAGATCAGCGCACTGCCGGTTGAAAACAACTGGCAAGCCCTGGCCCGTGAAGCGTTCCGTGATGACGTCGACTGGCAACAACGTGCGATCACCATCTCCGTCCTGCAACAGGGCGACGGCACTCAAGACGTGGAAACACGTCTGGCGCTGTGGATGGAAGAGCACGAAGGCATGATCGAACGCTGGCGCGCCATGCTGGTAGAAATCCGTGCCGCCAGCGGCACTGACTACGCCATGTACGCGGTTGCCAACCGTGAGCTGCTGGACCTGGCGTTGAGCGGGCAAGCAGTGGTGACAGCCGCAGCGGCTGTCAGCGCTGACGAGCTGGAGCCTGCGGCCTGATATCAGCCGCTGAATGAAAAAGCCCCGTCTCGAAAGAGGCGGGGCTTTTTTTGTGCCTGAAGGTTTTAGGGTGGCTGTTCAGGCCCTATCGCGAGCAAGCTCGCTCCCACAGGGGGACGCTGTCAACTGTGGGAGCGAGCTTGCTCGCGATGGGACCATCAGCCTCAATACAACTTCCAACCGGTTATATTATTAAGCATCGACACTTTATCTGTCGGGCTGGTCAGTAAATTATTGAGTGACTGGTCAAACTTTTGCAGTGCGCGAACTTGCACATTCTGTTGTTCGTTAATGTCCGCGACGATCTCTTCGCTGCGTTTAAAGTCTGCCCATACAGGACTCAATTCTTTAGCGTCATGCCCCTGTGCGGTGCCGATGTAATTAAAGTGGGCGTCATAAAAATCGGCACTGACATCAGACTGAATGTCGGAACTGCGCGAAGTGATCAACTGACTGCGGCTGTCGATAATCGCCACGACATCGGGTTTCGCCGCTTTGAGACTTTGCAGGTCCGGGTACACCGTGACCGAACCGAACTGACGCTGCAGGGAGGCCTTGACCCAGTCCACGGCGAGATCGGGCTTGGAGGTGGCAACGTAAGCATCGTGAATCGACTGCACCAGCAGGCTCTGGCCGAAACCGGTGCCGGCATTGGCTTGGTAATCCTGAAGGTAGGCCCGGTTGACCTGGGTATTGCGGCTGTAGATGACGCCCAGCGAAACATGGCTGCCATTGGTGATGCGCGTGGCATTGCTGCGACCGACCGGTGGCATCGAGAGGCCGTCCAGGGAAGACACGGCCGTGGGTGCAGTGGGGATCGAGCAGCCCGTTAATACAACGGTCATTGTTAAGGTACTGACAAGCGCAAGTTTCATGGTGTTTCTCCAGTGAAACAACTTGG
Source organism: Pseudomonas sp. fls2-241-R2A-110 (assembly GCF_030209165.1). Taxonomy (NCBI): domain Bacteria; kingdom Pseudomonadati; phylum Pseudomonadota; class Gammaproteobacteria; order Pseudomonadales; family Pseudomonadaceae; genus Pseudomonas; species Pseudomonas sp. fls2-241-R2A-110. Next base: position 206,134 of record NZ_JARVSN010000025.1, read on the forward strand.
GTTTAAGCATCTTAGTTGCCGGAGATAATCGCGGTGATTCCAGACTAAACCTGTCGCGACTGATTGAAATAGCCAGCACTCAACTTGTCGGTTGATCCCTAGTTTTATTTGGTTTAAAAGTTTTCAGTTAATGCCGCGTGGAAATAAAAAGGCCCGAACATCTAGTTCGGGCCTGTTTATTTATGGCTGCGTGTTCAGCCATCAGTTTTCCAAGGGGATCAACACTTTTTCGTCCGGGGACAGCACCATGAATACCAGCAACTTCGCAGGTTTGGTCTTGCTGGCATTTTTCGAGACCAGATGCTCCGAGCCAGCCGGTTCGTACCAGAACTCACCGGCCTTGTAGGTGATTGCCTTTTCACCCTTCACTTGCGAGGTGATCGATCCCGACAGCACGTAGGCCATGGCGGTGCCTTCATGCTTGTGGGCGATAGAGGATTGTCCCGGCTTGTAGTCGACTTCGATCATCAATGCTTTTTTCCCAGGCACGTTTTTCAGCATTTGGTCCTGCAGGACCGTGACCTTTTCCGAAGGGTCGTGGGCAAAGGCCGAGGCGGATACGGTCAGGGCGAGGGCGGCGAGGGGGGCAGCAAGGAAACGCAACGCTTTCATGGTTCTTTACCTGCGGTGGTTATCGTCAGGACCCACGATAGTCCCCGGGTCAGGGCAATCAAACAGCCAATATTCGCGAAGGTGAGGGGACCAATCCATCGCTGCATTGGCGATAGCAAATGCCAGGCAGCACAAGGCTGCGTTCGGCATGAACGCAGCCTTGCAGTGTTCGGCAGTTGCTACAGAAGGTTAGCGAAGCGGAAAGCTGTTGAAGTCGACGGAGTTGGCCAGCTGGCTGTCGATCAGGCTAATGAAGCCTTGTACTTCAGGGCAGTTGAAATGCATCTGCATGGCCGCTTCCGATTGCCAGCGGGCGCTGACGTTCCAGCGGTTGCTGTCCTCGGGGCAGCGGTCGACCATATAGGATTCGCAGCCCGGTTGCTGACGCAGGGTTTCGACAATCTTTTGCAGTTGCTTACCCAGTTCTTCCGAGCGGCCGGCGGCGGCCTTCACCTTTACGGTATTGATCACTTCGTTGGACATTGCTCACACTCCTGAATCAGGCCGGACGAATCCTGCTCATTGAGGGATAACGCCTATGCAGGATAGGCCTGCACCTGGGGACCGCCAATAGCCAATCGCCGGATAAAGCCGCAGACCAATCGGTCAGGCTACCTGCTGCAAAATGTCGCGCAAACGGTCCAGGGCGGTGTCGATGTCCAGGGTATCGATGGCGCCAAATCCCAGGAAAAACCCGGCTTTTGGCGCTTGCTGGTAGTAAAAGCTGTCGATCGCATAGAGCCCGACTTCGACCTTCTTGGCCAGCTCGATGACCAATGGAATATCGATAGGCACCTTGCACATCACCACCATGTGAAACCCGGCAGTGGTGGGCACCGGTGCAAGCCACGGCGAAAGGTCACCGGCCATGCGCGACAGGATCCGCTCGCGGCGTCCGGCATAGATCGTATGGCAGCGCCGGATGTGCTTGAGCAGGCAGCCTTCGGCGATGAATTTGGCCAGCGCCCATTGAGGCAGGGTCGAGGTGTGCAGGTCGGTGAGTTGTTTGGCGCGGATAACGGCGTCGAGAATCGCCGGTGGCAAAATCGCATAACCGAGCCGCAGTTCCGGCAGCATGGTTTTCGAAAACGTGCCGACGTAGGCGACGATGCCGCGCTCATCCATGCTTTGCAGTGAATCGGTGGGCCGGCCTTCGTAGCGGAATTCGCTGTCGTAATCATCCTCGATGATGATCGCGCCCAGCTCGTACGCGCGCTCCAGCAGCGCCACCCGACGCGCCTGACTCATGGGCATGCCCAGTGGGAACTGGTGGGAAGGCGTGACGTAAATCAGCCGGGTGCCCAAGGGAATCTTGTCCACTTGAATACCTTCGGCATCCACCGGCACGCCGATGACCGTGGCGCCGTGGGTGCCGAACAACAAGCGCGCCGGCGGATAACCGGGGTCTTCCATCGCGACGATGCTACCTGGCCGGTTCAGTACCCGGGAAATCAGGTCCAGCGCCTGTTGCGCGCCGTTGCACACCACCACGTCTTCGTCCTGGCAATTGACCCCGCGAGAAAACGCGATGTGCCGTGCGATGGCGTTACGCAGGGCTGGCAGGCCTTCGGGCAAGCTGTAGAAACCCTTGGACGCGGTGATCTGGCGCAATGCATGCGAGGTGCAGCGGCGCCAATCGTCCTGGGGGAACTGCCCTTTGCTGGTGGCGCCACCGATGAAATCGTAGCGCAGCGAGCCTTCCAGGTTCGGATGCCGCAGAAACACCGGCAGATTGCGCCAGGACTCGATCACTTCAAAACTCGCCAGCGCCGAATGGCTTTGCTTGGGTAAGGGTTTCGCCGCCCGGGCGTTGACGTAAGTGCCTTTGCCAATGACGCCGGTCAGGAAGTTTTCATACGTCAGCTGCGCATAGGTGTCGGAAATGGTCTTGCGCGAAATGCCCAGTTGCTCGGCCAGCAAACGACTGGGCGGCAATTGCGTGCCGGCTGCCAGGCGGCCGGTTTCAATGGCGCTGCGCAGTTGGTTGTACAACTGGCCTGCCAGGTCCTTGCGGCCGTTGATGACAACATGAAGTTCCATACCGGCGAGGCTCCTGGGCGATTGAGGCGCGTGTGCGTCGCGCCAGATTACCCGCAAGGGCCGTCGTGCAGAAGTTGCGCGGGCAAAAAAGCGGCGATTGGTCTGCTGCCGGCTGGTCCACGGCTTTTTCGCGCAATTGGATCTGTAACGTGCCTGCGTCAGCGCCTACCGTGGAAGCAACCCTTCAATCCAAGAGGCTGCCACCATGAGTTCCCGCCTGGATTACTACAGCGCCTCGCCCAAGGCGATGAAAGCGATGATCGCGATGGAAGCCTTGACCAGCAACCTCAGCATCGAGCCAGCGCTGTTGCACTTGATCAAGATCCGCGCCTCGCAAATCAATGGCTGCGCCTTCTGCACTGACATGCACTCGGTGGATGCACGGCGTCTGGGTGAGACCGACCGGCGCTTGTATTCGATCGTGGTGTGGCGCGACAGCGGCTTCTTCAACCCCCGTGAACGGGCGGCGCTGGCCTGGACCGAAGCGGTGACGTTGCTGTCTGAAAGCCATGTGCCGGACGACGTGTATGCATCGGCCCGGGAGCAGTTCAGCGAAACCGAAATGGTCGACTTGACCATCGCCGTCACCACCATCAATAGCTGGAATCGCCTGGCGGTGAGCTTTCGGCAAACCCCCAGCGGCTGAATCGATTTTCCATCGGGGTGTCACGTCAGGTTCATAAACGCTGCGCAGGATGAGGTTTTACAGGACAGATCGACAGGGAGTCATAGATGGCATTCATGGTATCCACTCGCGCCGCCGGTATCGATCCGGTGCTCGCGCAATCCTTCAGGGTGAGCGCCCGCTGCGGTTGCTTCATGCAAGCGGCCCGCAGCCTCAATATCAAATCGACCCAGTTGCGCAAACACCTGGCGCAGCTTGAAGCGCAATTGCAGTGTTCGCTGTTCCATCATCAGGACGCTGGCGTGGCGTTGAGCCGTGAAGGGTTGCAGCTTCAGGCGCAGTTGATCGCCCTGGCCCATGAGCACGACGTACCGGTGATCGAACAGCCGCTGATTAGGCTGGCGGTGGCCGAGTCGATCCTGCATGACATCCTTGGACGTGATCTGGTGGCGCTGCTGCGCCGCAACGCCAGCGTTCGCCTGGACATCATCACGCTGGACAGTGAACTGGCCCTGCAAGCGATCAGTGCCGATGTGGTGCTGTGGCTGGCCGGCACCGATTCACCGCTGCCGGGCCCGAGTTTCGCCATCAGCGAACCCCAGCCGCTGGCGCGCCTGGAGTATCTGCCGCACATCGCCAAACGCTATTCGCGAGTCACCGCGCGGCCGGATAGCCTGGATGACCTGGCCGATTTCCTGTTGGTGCAATGGCAGCATGATCGGCAGGTCGAGAGTTTCCGGCCATGGAACAGCGTGGTGGATCAGCGCCTGGCCGGCGTGGTGCAGTTGCATTCTTATGAGTTGATGCTGGAGATGATCCGTTGCAGCGCTTGCATCGGCCTTTTGCCGCAGTACATGAGCCAGTTTGACCGTGGCTTGATCGCGTTACCCGGGTTGTTCGAGCAACCGATGCAGCGCCAGGTGTGGATGGCGGTCAATGCCGAATCCCGGCAGCGGGCTGACGTGCAGGTGATCGTGGAATTGATCCAAAACACCTTCAATGAGCGTCGGGAGTGGTTCCAAAGCTGACCGCGGTCAACTGTAGGAGTGAGCCTGCTCGCGATGGCGGTGCATCAGTCGACATCTATTTTGAATGTTAGTCCGCTATCGGGGGTAGCCATTTCATTAGGGTAATGCTGTTCGCTTTTGGGGGTGGGGGCATATCCGTTTTTGGGGTGACGGCCGCTATTGGTTCCGCCCTGACGGCGGGTCACTTGGAAGAGCGCCAAGTAACCAAGCGCCAGCGCCCCTGACGTACGGTGCCTCGCTGTGGCTCGACATTCCCTCACTCCGGTCCTGCTCCGTGGGCCCGCCGCCATCGGCCATCCATGGCCGGGGGCGGCTAACCCGGCATCCATGCCGGGTTGCCCACTACGCAGAACCTGCGTTCGGCCTTCCGACGGGGCAGATCAAGGTCAAAAGCTGAAGGCGAGCTAACGCTCGACCTGATGAGTGGTGAGGAGCCACGGGTGTACGCCGTCAAATGTGGGAGCGAGCTTGCTCGCGATGAGGCCCTGTCAGTCAGCGGTGATGTTGCCTGTAATGCCGCCATCGCGAGCAAGCTCGCTCCCACAGGTATTGAGTACATCTGCCAAAGCCAGGTTGGCCGGAAGGCCACTTCGCGTGACCGCGCCCACACTCTGGAGAACGATCACTACGCGTAAGCGTTGAAGAACCAGGTCGGCCGGTAGGCCGCCTCGCCTTGCTTTGGCGGTGCACGCCCCCTCGAGAGGCCGAGCGCAGGTTCTGCGCAGTGGGCAACCCGGCATGGATGCCGGGTTAGCCGCCCCCGGCCATGGATGGCCGATGGCGGCGGGCCCACGGAGCAGGACCGGAGAGAGGGCATGCCGAGCCTTAGCGAGGCACCGAACGTCAGGGGCAAGAGCCCTTGGTTACTTGGGGCTTTTCCAAGTGACCCGCTGTAAAAGCGGAACCAATAGTCGCCGTAACCGCAGAAACGGATATGCCCCCAATCCCAACAGCATTGCACTCCTGCAGGTGGGGAATGTCGCCATACCGGGAGATAGCGTTGTAGAGTAATCAGCCATGTCTGCATCAAGGATGAATCACCCATGCCCGCCACCAATCCGGTCATCACCCTCGAACGCTTCAACGAATCCCACATCGACGGCATCACCGCGCTCTACAACGACCCGGCCATCACCCGTCAGGTGCTGCAAATGCCGTTTCAATCAACCGAGGTCTGGCGCAAACGCCTGGCACCAGATAACGAACGCGTGGTGCAACTGGTGGCGCTGCATCAAGGCACAGTGATCGGCAACATTGGCCTTGAACAGTTCTCGCGGATCCGCCGCAGCCATGCCGGCAACCTCGGCATGGGCGTCGCAGTGGCATGGCAGGGCAAAGGCGTGGGCTCGAAACTGCTGGCGGCCGTGCTGGATATCGCCGACAACTGGATGAACCTGCAACGGGTCGAACTCTCCGTATATGCCGACAACGAAGCCGCCATCGGGCTCTACCGCAAGTTCGGTTTCGAGACCGAAGGCCTGTTCCGTGACTACGCCGTGCGCGACGGCCGACTGGTCGACACCTTGAGCATGGCGCGCCTGCGTCGCACGCCGGCCGATTGACTCAGTCGCCCAACGCAAACGCCACCGCCGCCTGCGCATGCAGTTCGGTGGTGTCGAGCAGGGGCAGGGCGCTGTGCTCGGGTTTGATCAGCAGACCGATTTCGGTACAGCCGAGGATGACCGCCTGGGCGCCGCGTCGGGTCAGTGACTTGATGACCTCTTGATACACCTTGCGTGACGCCTCGCTGATCACGCCGACGCACAACTCCTCATAAATGATCCGGTGCACGGCTTGACGCTCTTCGGCTTCCGGCACCAGCACCGTCAGGCCCTTCGCGATCAGGCGATCCTTGAGAAAGTCCTGTTCCATGGTAAACGCCGTGCCCAGCAAGCCGACCGTCAGCGCCCCGGCATCGACCGCTGCCTGGCCCGCCGGATCGGCAATGTGCAAAAACGGAATGCTGATCGCGGCCTGAATCTGCCCGGCCACTTTGTGCATGGTGTTGGTACACAGCACCACGCACTCCGCGCCGCCAGCCTCCAAACGCTGCGCCGCGTCCACCAGAATCGCTGCGGCATCGTCCCAGCGCCCGGCATGCTGAGCCTGTTCGACAGGCCCGAAGTCGACGCTGTACATTAGCAATTTCGCCGAACGCAATGGTCCTAGCCGGTCGCGTACCTGTTGATTGACGAGACGGTAATACTCGGCGCTGGACTCCCAGCTCATGCCGCCGATAAGGCCGATGGTGCGCATGGCGTGCTCCTGTTTGTTGGCTACCCTTTGCGAGAGAGTGTCCAGTGGATCCCGGTTTCGATCTATCAGGAAATTTCACATGCCTGACGTCATGAGCCAGCGATTGTTCGGTGGCAGTGTTTGCCTGCAACTCTTGCCCCGTGCCGCCTACAGCGCGCGTGATGCGGCACAGTCACAGACCCTCGGGGTGACGCTGGAACGTCAGCAAGGCGTGCACGCCATCGATTCCGACCGCCGCGTGGATTTTGATACCTGGCCGGGCGTCCTGGCCTACACACCGATCGGTGTCGAGGTGTTCTCAGAGTCCGCCAGCGGCGGTGAATACCTGCTGATGCGCCTCGACGAACCGTTTGCCAGTCAGCAGTTACCCGCCGTCAACCATCGTGTGCAGTCTTCAGGCAATCGCCGCGCGCTGACCCTTGCGCGCGAAATGCGGCGGCTGTTGCTGGCCGTGCAACCCGACCAGTTGGCGCTTGAACAATGCGCCCTGGGTTTTGTTGGCCTGACCCAGCCGGCAACCGAAGCGCCAGAGAAGGTTGCGCCGATATCCTTTGCCCGGGTCCTGGATCAGATCGCCGAGCAGTTCCACCAGCCCCTGACACTGGAACAACTGGCCGACACTTACGGGCACAATACGCTGCGTTTTCTACGCGATTTCACCCAGGCCATCGGCCTGACACCCCACGCCTACCTGGTTGAAATGCGGCTTCAGGCGGCTCGCCGGATGATCGAATGCAGCGACCTGAACCTGGCCAGCATCGCCCTGGATGCGGGGTTCGCCCATCAGTCCCACATGGGCAGCGCCTTTCGCAAATACCTGGCCATGACCCCCAGCCAGTACCGTTCGCGCTTTTAGTCGTACGCCGCCAGCGCGCATCTGCCATGCTCAATGTCCGCAGCACCGCTTCAACCAAAGGAACACCGCGATGGACGACGTACAGCAACTGGGCGAGATGCTTCGCCACTATGCAGAAAGCGAAGCGCACAAGAAGCAACTGTTTGAGTCGCAATCGGCCGTGTGGGCGACGCGCATTGGTGAACTGTTCGATCAGATCCAGCTGTGGCTGGAACCGGTCCAGGCACCCAATCTGCTGGAAGTGAGCCGCGAGGCGTATGTCGCGTCAGGGCCGAGCGTTCCGGTCGAGACGTCCACGTTCAAGACTGAAAAGCTGAGTATCGTGATCGCCGGCAAACCGGTGGAGTTCGTGCCGGACGTGATGGGCGTGGGTGGTCAGATTTCATTGGCGGTGATGGGCTTGACGGCGGCGCGCTATGGCAGCATTTCGCTGGTGTGCCTGCCACCCGCGACCCATTGGCAGTGGCGCAAGACCAACGGCCTTAAAGACCCGGATACCTTTGCTTTCGATGCGAATTTCCTGGCGCAGCAACTGCAGAGTCTGATTCCCCGCGAGCGCGGCTGAATCTTCTGACCTGACACATAACCCTGTGGGAGCGAGCCTGCTCGCGATAGCAATTTATCAATCAACATGTATGTTGGCTGATCAACCGCCATCGCGAGCAGGCTCGCTCCCACAGTGGATTTGTGGTGGGTTAGATTTCCAGGTTTCCCCAGCCAGGTTTCAGCACTTCCGGCGCCACTGCCTTCACCGTTTTCCCGGTGGCCAATTCCACTCGCCGCGCTACCTCGGGATCATCCGCAAACGGAATCAGACTGGCATCCTCCAGACTCTGCGTGGTCTCCCGCTTCAGGCAATACTCGACTCCGAGCCAAAGCCCCAGCACCGCCATCACATTCAATAACACTTCAAACATTCCAGGCTCCTTGCCTCACGCAATCTGCGCGTCACGTTCAGCCAGCGCCACGTCCGAAACCCGCACGGTGCGCCACACGTTGTAAGCCATCAGCAGCATCCCGCTGAGGAAGAACAATCCGCCGACAAAGCGCACCACGTACCCCGGATGGCTGGCCTGCAACGCTTCGACGAACGAGTAGGTCAGCGTGCCGTCGTCGTTGATTGCCCGCCACATCAAGCCTTGGGTGATGCCGTTGACCCACATCGAGGCGATGTACAGCACGGTGCCGATGGTCGCCAGCCAGAAGTGCGCGTTGATCAGTGGCGTGCTGAACATCTGCTCTCGTCCGAAGACTTTCGGCACCATGTGGTAAATGGCGCCGAAGGTGATCATCGCTACCCAGCCTAGCGCACCGGCGTGGACGTGGCCGATGGTCCAGTCGGTGTAGTGGGAGAGGGCATTGACCGTCTTGATCGCCATCATCGGTCCTTCGAAGGTCGACATGCCGTAGAAGGCCAGGGATAGCACCAGAAAGCGCAGGATCGGGTCGGTGCGCAACTTATGCCAGGCGCCCGAGAGCGTCATCATGCCGTTGATCATGCCGCCCCAGCTCGGTGCCAGCAGGATCAGCGACATTGCCATGCCCAGCGACTGCGCCCAGTCCGGCAGTGCGGTGTAGTGCAAGTGGTGCGGACCGGCCCAGATGTACAGGGTGATCAGCGCCCAGAAATGCACGATCGACAACCGATAGGAATACACCGGCCGCCCCACCTGTTTGGGCACGAAGTAATACATCATCCCGAGGAATCCGGTGGTCAGGAAAAAGCCCACGGCGTTGTGCCCGTACCACCATTGCACCATGGCGTCGGTGGCCCCGGAATACACCGGGTAGGACTTGAACCAGTCCACTGGAATCGACAGGTGATTGACCACGTGCAGCATGGCGATCACGACGATGAACGCGCCGAAGAACCAGTTGCCGACGTAAATGTGTCTGGTCTTGCGTCGCACCACGGTGGTGAAGAAGACGATGGCGTAAGCGACCCAGACCACGGTCATCCACACCGCGCCGGAGAACTCGATCTCGGCGTATTCCTTGGTGGTGGTGTAGCCCAGCGGCAGGGTGACCAGCATCACCACGATCACCGATTGCCAGCCCCAAAACGTGAGCGCGGCCAGTGTGTCCGAGTACAGCCGCACCTGACAGGTGCGCTGCACCGCGTAGTAACTGGCGGCGAATTGCGCGCTGCCGGCAAAGCCGAAAATCACCAGGCTGGTGTGCAGCGGACGCAAGCGGCCGAAGGTGGTCCACGGCAGGTCGAGGTTCATCTCGGGCCACACCAGTTGCGAGGCGATCCACACGCCCATCGCCATCCCCACGACACCCCAGACGATGGTTGCCACGACGAATTGGCGCACGACCTTGTAGTTGTAGGCCTGTGTGATTGTTGCTGTGCTCATGGTCAATGCTTCCACGGTTGCAAAGTCTTGCACTGTAGAAACCCTGTCGAAAACAAAACAGAGTCAGGAAAACTTCATTTATGCGGATCAGATTCGAGGCCGGCGTGGGCTCATCTGAGACAGCCTGATACGGTTTTTTAGCGCTCAGGTGAATCTGTAACGCGCTGCGCCGCAGGTCCATAGTCCCCCTACAAATGGGCCACAACACAAAACCTGTAGGAGTGAGCCTGCTCGCGATAGCGGTCTGGCATTCAACACCTTGGTTGGCTGACCTTCCGCCATCGCGAGCAGGCTCACTCCCACAGGGACTTGTGTGTTGACCAGTATCGGCCGCAGAGCCCGATCCACCCTGATGAGGTAGCCACATGTATCAGTACGACGACTATGACCGGGCCCTGGTCTTCGAGCGGGTTGCGCAGTTTCGCGATCAGGTCGAACGTTTCATGGCCGGCGAGCTGAGCGAAGAAGAATTCCTGCCATTGCGTTTGCAGAACGGCCTGTACATGCAAAAACACGCCTACATGCTGCGCGTGGCGATTCCTTACGGCACGCTCAATGCCGGGCAGATGCGCACGCTGGCGAGCATCGCCCGCGACTACGATCGCGGTTATGGCCACTTCACCACCCGGCAGAACATGCAGTTCAACTGGATCGAACTGGCTCAGGTGCCGGACATTCTCGAACGCCTGGCGCAGGTCGAGATGCACGCGATCCAGACTTCTGGCAATTGCGTGCGCAACATCACCACCGAAGCCTTTGCCGGGGTGGCGGCGGACGAGCTGATGGACCCGCGTCCGCTGGCGGAAATCCTGCGCCAGTGGTCGACCATCAACCCCGAGTTCCTGTTCCTTCCGCGCAAGTTCAAGATCGCCATCTGCTCGGCGGAGCAGGACCGCGCGGCGATCATGATGCATGACATCGGCCTGTATCTTTATCGCGACGACCGCGGGCAAATGTTGCTGCGGGTCATCGTGGGCGGTGGGTTGGGGCGCACGCCGATCCTTGGTTTGCAGATTCGCGAGGGTTTGCCGTGGCAGCATTTGCTGTCCTATGTCGAGGCGGTGCTGCGGGTCTACAACCGCCACGGTCGGCGCGACAACAAGTACAAGGCGCGGATCAAGATTCTGGTCAAAGCCCTGGGCATTGACGCGTTCGCCAAGGAAGTGGAAGAGGAGTGGCAGTACCTCAAGGACGGTCCGGCGCAATTGACCGATGCCGAATATGAGCGTGTCGCCAGTGCCTTCGTGGCGCCCGACTACCGTTCGCTGTCTGATACCGACCTGGAATTCGGCACCCGACTGGCCGACAACCCCGCGTTCGCCCGCTGGGTCTCTCGCAATGTCCAGCCGCACAAGGTCGCGGGTTACACCAGCGTGGTGCTGTCGACCAAACCGGGCATTGCCTCGCCGCCGGGAGACGTCACCACCGAGCAGATGCAAGCCGTGGCCGAGTGGTCGGAGCAGTTCGGTTTCGGCGAAATTCGCATCGCCCACGAGCAGAATATCGTGCTGCCGGATGTGCCTAAGGCCGATCTCTACACGCTGTGGTGCCTGGCCTGCGAACAGGGGTTGGGCTGCGCCAACATTGGTTTGCTGACCGACATCATCGCGTGCCCCGGCGGCGACTTCTGCGCACTGGCTAACGCCAAATCGATCCCGATTGCCCAAGCGATCCAGGCGCGCTTCGACGATCTCGATTACCTGCATGACCTGGGGGATATCAGCCTGAACATCTCCGGCTGCATGAACGCCTGCGGCCACCACCACATCGGCAACATCGGCATCCTGGGCGTCGATAAAAACGGCAGCGAGTGGTACCAGATCACCCTCGGCGGTAGCCAGGGCAAGAACAGCGCACTGGGCAAGGTCATCGGCCCGTCCTTCAACGCTGCCGAAGTGCCCGAGGTGATCGAGCGCATCATCGCCACGTTTGTCAGTTACCGCGAGAGCGAAGAACTGTTCGTCGACACCTTGCAGCGCATTGGTCTTGAGCCGTTCAAGGAGCAGGTTTATCCCAAGCTGCTGGAGGTGACGGCATGAACAATCTGCTGCGACTGGAGGACGGTGTCGCGCGGATTGTCGCTGACGATCCGTGGGGGTTGATCCGTGAGCTGGAGGGTGAGTTGCCCGTCGGTTCAGTGATCCTGCCGCTGGCCCGCTGGTTGAAGAATCCCGGGCACCAAGCGGTATGGCTCGGGCCTGACGATGAGGTGGAAAACCTCAAACCGTGGTTTGAGCAGCTGCCGTTGATCGCCCTGGATTTCCCGAGTTTTCGTGACGGTCGCGGCTACAGTCAGGCGTACTTGCTGCGCACACGCCTGGGCTGGGCCGGCGAATTGCGCGCGGTGGGCGATGTATTGCGCGATCAACTCAGCCATATGCGCCAATGCGGTTTCGACAGTTTTGCCGTGCGCGAGGACAAATCCGCTGAGGACGCGCTGAAGGGGTTGGCAGGGATGAGCGTGTTGTATGGGCGCTCAGTGATTGAGCCCAGGCCTTTGTTTCGGCGGCGATAAGCCCGAGCATCTTTTGCTTGGGCGGTCTCATCGCGAGCAGGCTCGCTTGTGTCGATGTCATTCGGGCCTCGTTCGTCAGTTCCTGCAGACAAGTCCTTGTCAGGAAAAAGCCGAAAGAGTACAAATGTACTCCATGACGACTTTAACTCCCCGCCGTACCGCCATCCTGACTTTTATCCGTGATCGAATCGCGGAGCACGGTCAGTCCCCCAGCCTCGCTGAAATCAGCGAGGCGTTCGGTTTTGCCTCTCGCAGCGTGGCGCGCAAGCATGTGCTGGCGCTGACCGAGGCCGGGTTTATCGAGGTCAATGCGCATCAGGCCCGGGGCATCCGTTTGCTCGGGCAGCCCACGCGGCCCGAGTTGCTGGACGTCCCGGTTCTCGGTCGGGTGGCGGCGGGTGCACCGATCGGTGCCGATGCCGAGGTCCATAGCCGCTTGCTGCTGGACCCGTCGATTTTCTCGCGGGTGCCCGATTACATGTTGCGGGTGCAGGGCGACTCGATGATCGAGGACGGCATTCTCGATGGTGATCTGGTGGGAGTGCACCGCAATCCCGAGGCGCTCAACGGCCAGATCGTCGTGGCGCGGCTCGACGGCGAAGTCACCATCAAGCGTTTCGAGCGAAGTGGCGACGAGGTCCGGTTGCTGCCACGCAACCCGGCCTACAAGCCGATCATCGTCGAGGCTGATCAGGACCTGGCCATCGAAGGGGTGTTCTGCGGTCTGGTGAGGCAAGGGTGATGGGCGCCGTCGTTGCGTTGGATACGCTGTTCAATGGCGGCCAGGTCTGGAAGGGCCGGCCTGCGCCACCGGCGGTCAGCCCGCAACCCACCGGGCATGCCGCGCTGGACGCGGCGTTGCCCACCGGCGGATGGCCGGAAGCGGCGCTGACCGAAATCCTCCTGGCCGGGCAGGGCGTTGGCGAGCTGCAACTGGTGTGGCCAGCGCTGGCGCGGCTGTCGGCGGCCGGGGAACGCATCGTGCTGGTGGCGCCGCCTTACGTACCGTATCCGCAGGCCTGGCAGAACGCCGGGGTCGATCTGCGCCAGTTGTCGATCATCCAGGCCAGCGAGCGCGATGCCCTGTGGGCGGCGGAGCAATGCCTGCGTTCAGGCAGTTGCGGCGCGGTGCTGTGCTGGCCGCACAAGGCTGATGACAGGGCGTTGCGGCGCTTGCAGGTGGCGGCGGAAACCGGCTCGACCCTGGCGTTCGCCTACCGCTCGATCCATGAAGCGATCAACCCGTCACCGGCCGCGCTGCGCATCGCCATCGATGCCAGGCCCGCGCAATTGCGCGTGCTCAAGTGCCGGGGCGGATTGGCGCGTTCGGCACCGATTGCCTTCCCCGTGGGGCATTGAGGTTGCCATGCGCTGGGTGTGCATTCTTTTTCCGCAATTGGCGCTGGACGCGGTGCTGCGTCAGCGTCCCGATCCTGATGAGCCATTGGCGCTGCTGACCGGCCCGGCCCAGCGTCGGGTGCTGCAAGCGGTGAACGCTTCGGCGCGGGCCATGGGCTTGCGTGCGGGGCAGTCGATGACCGCCGCGCAAGCCTTGAGCAAAGCCTTTGCCACGGCTGAATACGACGTCGCCGAGATCGAGCACTGGCAACAGTTTCTGGCGGCATGGGCCTATCGTTTCAGCTCGCAGGTCAGCGTCCACTACCCGCGTGCCGTGGTGTTTGAAATCGAATCCAGCATGGGACTGTTCGGGCCCTGGCCGCAGTTCGAGGCGCGGTTGCGCACCGAACTCGGCGAGCTGGGCTTTCGTCATCGGATCGTCGCCGCGCCCAACCCGGTGGCTGCGCGGGTATTGGCCAACGTTTATGACGGTCTGGTGGTGCCGGACAACGAGGCCTTGCAACACCATCTCGGGCAGTTGCCGGTCGACCGGATCGCTCTGGAACCCGCGGTAGCCACGGCGTTGTCGCGCATGGGGCTGCGCACCTTGGGCCAGGTGCAAGCGTTGCCGCGTCATAGCCTGGCGCGGCGGTTCGAGGCTCAGGTGCTCAAGCACCTGGACGCCTTGTTCGGTGAACGTCGGCTGGCGCTGGCGTTCTACCTGCCGCCGGACCGCTTCGATGTACGCATCGAACTCAACTTCGACGTGCAATCGCATCAGGCGCTGCTGTTTCCGTTAAGACGCTTGACCGGTGATCTGTCGGCGTTTCTGTGCGGCCGGGACAGTGGCGTGCAGCGGTTCGACCTGCACCTTGAACACGCAGGCTTGCCGGACACGGTGATCAAGGTCGGCCTGCTCAGCGCCGAGCGTGACCCGGCGATGCTCTTCGAACTGGCCCGTGGGCGACTGGAGCAGGTTCAAGTCGAAGCGCCGGTACGCGGCTTTCGGCTGCGCGCCGAGGACCTGCCAAGCTTCGTCCCGCAGCGTCAGGAACTGTTCGACGACCGTCCGCAGCAGTCCTTGCCCTGGGAACAACTGCGCGAACGCTTGCGCGCGCGGCTCGGGGATGACGCGGTGCATGGCTTGCGCTTCCAGGCTGACCACCGGCCCGAGTGCGCCTGGCAGGCGCGGGTCGACAATCAGCTCTGTGCGGGGTTGGCGGGTGTGCAGCGTCCGGGTTGGTTGCTGACGCAGCCACTGGCGATCCATGAAGGATCGGCGCGCATTCTCATGGGACCGGAGCGCATCGAATCCGGCTGGTGGGACGGCGATGATGTGCGTCGCGACTACTACCTGGTCGAAACCCGTTCCGGCCAGCAGGGCTGGGCCTATCGTGCGGTGGGTGAGGGCGGTCCGCTGTGGCTGCAAGGCTGGTTCGCATGAGCATCGGGTATGCCGAGTTGCACTGCCTGTCGAACTTCAGTTTCCAGCGCGGTGCTTCCAGTGCCCTGGAACTGTTTCAACGGGCAAAAAAGCACGACTATCAGGCGCTGGCGATCACTGATGAATGCACCCTGGCCGGCATCGTCCGCGCCTGGCAAGCCGCAAAGTCGGTGGAGCTGCCGCTGATCATCGGCAGCGAAATGCGCATCGAGGACGGCCCGAAACTGGTGCTGCTGGTGGAGAACCTGGAGGGTTACCAGACCCTGTGTCGGCTGATTACCCGAGCGCGACGGCGCACGCAAAAAGGCCAGTATCAGGTCCTGCGCGAAGACTTCAACGAAGCCATGCCGGGGCTTCTGGCGTTGTGGGTGCCGGACGCTGTCGATGATTTTGCAAGCGGCCACTGGTTGAAACAGGCTTTCGCCGAGCGCTTGTGGCTGACGGTGCAGTTGCATTGCGGCCAGGACGACCGCGGGCGCCTGGACGCCTTGCTGACCCTGGCCAGGGAGCTGCGCATTCCGGCCGTGGCCAGCGGCGATGTGCACATGCACACCCGTGGCCGGCGCGCCTTGCAGGACACCATGACCGCGATTCGTCATCACGTGCCGGTGGCCGAGGCCGGGTTGCGGCTGCATCCGAACGGCGAGCGACATGTGCGCAGCCTTGAAGCCCTGCAATCGATCTATCCGCAGGCGCTGCTCGCTGAAACGTTGACCATCGCCCGGCGCTGCACGTTCGACCTCAGCCAGTTGCGTTATCAATATCCCCGCGAACTGGTGCCCCAAGGCCTGACGGCGACGTCCTGGCTGCGTCATCTGACCGAAGAGGGGATTGCGTGGCGCTGGCCAAAAGGCCCGCAAGCCAAGGTGCTGGTGCAGATCGACAAGGAACTGCAACTGATCGCCGAGCTAGGCTATGAAAGCTACTTCCTGACCGTGCATGACATTGTGCGATTTGCCCGTGACCAACACATCCTGTGTCAGGGCCGTGGTTCAGCGGCCAACTCGGCGGTGTGTTTTGCCTTGGGCATCACGGAAATCGATCCGGATCGCACCACGCTGCTGTTCGAGCGTTTTCTCTCCAAAGAACGCAACGAGCCGCCGGACATCGACGTCGATTTCGAACACGAACGTCGCGAGGAAGTCTTGCAGTACGTGTTCCAGCGCTATGGCCGAACCCGCGCGGCGCTGACGGCGGTGGTCAGTACGTATCACGCGGCCGGCGCGGTGCGTGATGTGGCCAAGGCCCTGGGGTTACCGCCGGACCAGATCAATGCGCTGGCCGATTGCTGCGGTCACTGGAGTGATGCAACACCGCCGGTGGAGCGCCTGATCGAGGGCGGTTTCGACCCCGAGAGCCCGGTGTTGCGTCGGGTGCTGAGCTTGACAGGGCAACTGATCGGTTTTCCCCGGCACCTGTCCCAGCATCCCGGCGGCTTCGTGATTTCCGAGCAGCCACTGGACAGCCTGGTGCCGGTGGAAAACGCCGCCATGGCCGAACGCACCATCATTCAGTGGGACAAGGACGATCTGGACGCGGTGGGACTGCTCAAGGTGGATATTCTGGCACTGGGCATGCTCAGCGCGATTCGCCGTTGTTTTGATCTGCTGCGCCGTCATCGCCATCTCGACCTGAGCCTGGCGACGATTCCGTCCGAAGACCCGCACACCTACGACATGATCGGCCGTGCCGACACCATCGGCGTGTTCCAGATCGAGTCCCGGGCGCAGATGTCGATGCTGCCCAGACTCAAGCCGCGTACGTTTTACGATCTGGTGATCGAGGTGGCCATCGTCCGCCCGGGGCCGATTCAGGGCGGAATGGTGCATCCGTACCTGCGCCGGCGAAACAAGCAAGAGCCCGAGGTTTACCCGTCCCCGGCGCTGGAAGTCGTGCTCAAACGCACCCTGGGTGTGCCGCTGTTCCAGGAACAGGTGATGCAGATTGCGATTGTCGCCGCCGACTACAGCCCCGGCGAGGCCGATCAGTTACGCCGCTCCATGGCGGCGTGGAAGCGTCACGGTGGATTGGAGCCGCACAAGGACCGCCTGGCCGCCGGCATGAAAAAAAACGGCTACACGGCCGAGTTTGCCGCGCAGATCTTCGAACAGATCAAAGGCTTCGGCAGCTACGGTTTTCCTGAATCCCACGCCGCCAGCTTCGCCTTGTTGACCTACGCCAGTTGCTGGCTCAAATGCCACGAACCGGCGGCCTTCGCTTGTGCGCTGATCAACAGCTGGCCGATGGGGTTCTACAGCCCGGACCAGATCCTGCAGGACGCGCGCCGGCATCATTTGCAGATCCGCCCGGTGGACGTGCGCGCCAGTGACTGGGATTGCAGCCTGGAGCCGATCAGTGGCGCGCAGCCGGCGATTCGCATGGGGCTGCGGATGATCAAGGGCTTTCGCGAGGACGATGCCCGACGCATCGAAGCGGCGAGGGTGAAAGGAATATTTGTCGACATCGCCGACCTGGGCGAGCGGGCGCAGCTCGATGCGCGCGCCCAGGAGCAACTGGCCGATGCCGGTGCGCTGCGAGGCCTGGCCGGTGACCGCCATCGGGCGCGCTGGGAAGTGGCAGGGGTGCACAAGCAACTGGGCTTGTTCGCCGGTCTGCCGAGTCAGGAAGAGGACGCGGTGTCGCTGCCCAAACCCACCGTGGGCGAGGACCTGTTGGCCGATTACAACAGTGTCGGCACCACCCTCGGCCCGCATCCGCTGGCCTTGCTGCGCGGTGAATTGAAAGCCCGGCGTTGCCGCAGTTCGAAAGAGTTGATGGACGTCGAGCATGGCCGCCCGGTCAGCGTCGCCGGCCTGGTCACCGGGCGACAACGGCCGGGCACTGCCAGTGGCGTGACGTTCGTCACCCTTGAAGATGAATTCGGCAACGTCAACGTCATTGTCTGGCGTGACTTGGCAGAACGGCAGCGCAAGGTGCTGGTCGGCTCGCAACTGCTCAAGGTCGATGGCCGCTGGGAAAAGGAAGGCGAGGTGCGCCACCTGATCGCCGGCCGCTTGAGCGACCTGAGTCCTTTGCTCGACGGCATCAGCGTGCGCAGCCGCGATTTCCGCTGATCTCCACCATTGATCGTTGCAGCCATGGACGCTCCGCGTCCCCGCTGTGACGCAGAGCGTCACGGGAGGCGTTCCCACGCGAAGCATGGGACCGATCATGGTGCGGCCAATACGTTGGCGCCAATAAACAATTAAACGCTGTCTTCGATGATGGCACTTTGGCATAATGCCGTCCGTCGACGTCCCGCACGTCGATCATCGATTCGATTCCCCTCGCTTTTTTCGCCGCTGTCACTCGCAGCGGCTGGCTATTGTCGCGCCGGGATTAACCGTTTTTTCAAAAGGAATGTGCAGTGAGAATGATCTCTCGAATGTTGGTATCGGCGGCAGCGATTGCCCTGTTGGGCAGCATGACCGGCTGTGCGACCGAAAGCTCGCAAGCCTTGCCGATTGCCAAAGTCGAAAGCGCCAGCGTGGCGTATGCCGGCGTTCGTGTGCCGATGGCTGTCGGCAAGTTCGATAACCGTTCGAGCTACATGCGCGGGATCTTCTCCGATGGCGTGGATCGCCTCGGCGGTCAGGCCAAGACCATCCTGATCACTCACCTGCAGCAGACCAATCGCTTCAGCGTGCTGGACCGCGACAACATGGGCGAGATCCAGCAGGAAGCCGCGATCAAGGGCCAGTCCCAGCGACTCAAGGGCGCTGATTTTGTGGTGACCGGCGACGTCACCGAGTTCGGCCGCAAAGAGACCGGCGATCACCAGTTGTTCGGCATTCTCGGTCGCGGCAAGACCCAGGTGGCCTACGCCAAGGTCAACCTGAACATCGTCAATATCAGCACTTCCGAAGTGGTGTATTCGACCCAGGGTGCGGGCGAATACGCGTTGTCCAACCGGGAAATCATCGGCTTCGGCGGCACCGCTGCCTACGATTCGACCCTCAACGGCAAAGTGCTCGACCTGGCCATGCGCGAGGCGATCAATCGTCTGGTGGATGGCATGAACGCCGGTGCATGGAAACCGGGCAACTGATCAAGGTTTGATGACAAGGAGCGGTACACGCATGTTCAAGATGTATGCGAAATGGGCGCTGATGGCGTCGACATTACTGGCCAGCGGTCTGTTGGCCGGTTGCAGCAGCCCGAAAACCCTCTACCAGTGGGAAAGCTACCAACCTGAAGTCTATGAGTACTTCAAGGGTGAGCAACCCAAGGAAGCACAGGCCGAAGCGCTGGAGCGCGATCTGCAGAAGATCCGCTCCACCGGCAAGACGCCGCCTCCTGGCTACCACGCTCACCTGGGTCTGTTGTACCTGAGCATGGGCAAGGACGATCAGATGGTGCAGCAATTCAGGACCGAGAAGACATTGTTCCCCGAGTCGACGCCCTACATGGACTTTCTGCTTAAAAACGCCAAGGCCGGAGTGACTCAATGATCGCGCGCTCAGTGAAACTGATGGCCGGGCTGCTGGCTCTGGCACTGCTTGGCGGTTGCGTCAGCCCCAAGACCGTGGACTATGCGGCGTACAAGCAGGCCCGTCCGAAAACCATTCTGGTGCTGCCGCCGCTGAACAACTCACCGGACGTCAAGGCGTCCTACAGCATGCTGTCGCAAGTTACGTTCCCGTTGGCTGAAGCCGGTTATTACGTGCTGCCGATCACGCTGGTCGATGAGACATTTCGCCAGAACGGTCTGACCACGCCGGCAGATATCCATCAGGCACCGGCCAACAAACTGCAGGAAATCTTCGGTGCCGATGCGGCGCTCTACATCACCGTGACGGATTACGGTACGCGCTACTTGATCATCAGCAGCGAAACCGTGGTGACCGCCACCGCGAAACTGGTCGACCTCAAGACCGGCACCACCCTGTGGACCGGCTCGGCCCGGGCGTCGAGCGAAGAGGGCAACAACAACAGCGGCGGTGGTTTGATTGGCGCGCTGATTACTGCGGCGGTCAAGCAGGTGATCAACAGTTCCACCGATGCCGGTTACCCGATTGCCGGTGTGACCAGTGCGCGGCTGTTGTCGGCAGGTCAACCCGCAGGGTTGCTGTACGGGCCGCGTTCGCCGAAATACGGCACCGACTGAAACCCGGCGGCTCAAGCAAGTTCCCGTGGCACGGGAGCTTGCTGGCGTTGGCCCGTCCGCGCTCGGCAAGGCGCGGAGCAACACGGCTTCAGCGTATTACCTGGCTCTTTTCAACCTGACCGAAACACACAATCCGCTCCTGTTTTTTTCATCCGAAAAACTCAATCGCAGGTGTGCTCCCATACGGTCAGCGATGGCTTTGACGATCGCAAGACCCAGCCCGGAGCCTGATTCATCGGTTCCCAGACTGCGGTAAAACGGATCGAACACCAGCAGTTGTTCTTCTGCGCTGATCCCCGGGCCCGAGTCCTTGACTTCAAGGACCACGGATTCACCCGCCATTTCGACCGCCAGATCAACTCGCCCGCCCACCGGGGTATAACGGATCGCGTTGTCCACCAGATTCCTGACCAGGATCAGGAGGTCCATTTCGTTGCCCACGACCTGCACGTCTTCGAAGCTTTCGACACCAATATCGATGTGTCGGCGCTCCGCCAGCGGCAGCAAGTCTTCCAGTACCCGTCGATAGATGTCATGCACTGAAACAGATGCCTGTGATCGCTCGGCGCTCGATTGTGCGCTCGCCAGGGCCAGCAGTTGATCGATCAATTTTCTGCTGCGTTCAATGCCCTGGGTCAATGGCAACAAACGTTGATGGGCCGCTGCCGACATTTCTATGGCCGACAGTCGCTCGGCTTGTAGCGACAGGGCGGTCATCGGCGAACGCAGTTCGTGGGCTGCATCGGCAATGAAGCGGCGCTGGGTTTCCATGGATTGCGCGACACGCGTCAACAATCGATTGATGGCTACCACGAAAGGCCGGATCTCGGTTGGCAGGTGGTTCTCGTCGATAGGGTGCAGCGCCTGCTCGTCGCGCTGATCGATTTCCTCCGAAAGGGTCGCTATGGGACGGAAGAGTTTGCGCACCAGATCGCTCACCACCAGCAACAGCACCGGAAACAGAATGAGAAACGGCAAAAGACTTCGCCAAGCGCTCTTTCGCGCCTCTTTTTCGCGTACGTCTGCTTCTTGAGCGACAACGATGCGTTCGCCACTGGCCGTTGTTCTCACCAGTACGCGGAAATTTTCACCGGCAACGCTCAACGTCGAGAAGCCATCGCCCAGGCCAGTCGGGAAGGGCAGCGGCGTTGTGGCGTCATCACTGCCGCTCGCTTTGGTGCTGTCGGCCAGGTATTGGACGATCACCCGGGACTCTTCATCGTCGCCGGCCACTTGCTCCGCCACAGGGTAGTGCAAGGTCATCCTTTGCCGATCAAAAAGAATGGCCACTTGGCGCAGGGTCTCGTCCTGCATTTCGTGTGTCTCGTTGATCGCAGAGAAAAAAGCGAAAAAACCAGCCAATGCCGCGACGATCAGGATGGCCAGCGACAGCGTTACAGACAAACGGACCTGCACCGAGTCATTCAAGCGTTCTTTGAAACCATCCATCCCATACCCCTGACATTCTTGATGATGTGGTTTCCCAGTTTTCGCCGCAGAGCATGTATCAGAAATTCCACGGCGTTGCTTTCCACCTCATTGCCCCAGCCGTAGATCCGCTCTTCAAGTTCGCTGCGTGAGAGAATGGTGCCCGGCCGGATCAACAGGGCCTGGAGCAAGGCGAACTCACGGTTGGAAAGCTGAATGTCGGGGATGTCGGCGGTGCTGGCTTGTTTGGAGAGAAGGTCCAGCGACACCACGCCGTTGTCGAGCCGTGAATGAGCGCTGCCGCCTTTACGGCGCAAGACCGCGCGGATACGGGCTAGCAGCTCCGCCATGGCGAAGGGTTTGAGCAAGTAATCGTCAGCACCGCCGTCGAGCCCGCGCAGGCGATCATCAAGACTGTCCCTGGCGGTAATGATCAGTAGCGGCACCGGATTGTTGCGCCCGCGTATGCCATCGAGCACATCGAGCCCGTCTTTGCCGGGCAATCCGAGATCCAGCAACACCAGGTCATAGACATGGGTTTCCAGCGCCGCCAGGGCGATGAGTCCGTTTTTGACCCAATCGGTGGCGTAGCTCGCATCGTTCAGCGCGCCTTGAATGGCATCGCCAATCATTGAGTCATCTTCAACCAGCAGGATTCGCATGGACGGCTCCGAAAAAAAGCGCGACGGTCATGACCGTCGCGCCTGTATTGAAGCACCTGAGCCGATGTTTGTCCGCCACCGGATTAACCCTGTGCGTTGTGGGTCACTGTTTGCCTTTCATCGAATCGAAGGCTTTCAACAGATCATCCATGGTTGCCTTGCAATCGCTCTGCTTCGGCGTGCTGGCGCGCAGGGCGTCAAGTGACCGGTCGATGGCTTTGTCCAGCACATGCCAGTCACTGGCGGCACGGGGTTTGATGCCGGCTTCGGCGGAGTCCCAAGACGTTTCCAGATCCTTGATGCGGGTTTTCGCCCCGGGCAGGTCGTTTTTATCGACCAGCGCGGCGACATTCGCGGCGATGGCACGGAACTCAGACAAATCACCCAGCTTTGAACCGGTCTGGGCAGAGGCGCTTACCGAAGTGGCCGGCGTGGCTGCTCCGGGCTTGTCGGCAGGTTTCGAGCAACCAGCGGTGACGCCGAGTAACACGATCGATGAAACGATGGCAACGTGGCGAAGGGCATTTTGAAAGGGACGCATGAGAAATCCTTAAAGGGGTTTTGAACGGTTACTGAGTGACGGTTCTGCGGTTGACCACGTTGAATTGCGCAACCGCGACCAAAAGAAAAATGACGCACAGGAAGATGGCGCTCGTCCAGGTCGCTCCCATGCCCAGGCCACCATAGGTTTTAGCCTGGGTCAGCAAATCGCCGAGTGAAGCACCAAATGGACGGGTCAGGATGTAGGCCAGCCAAAAGGTCAGCACCACGTTGCCGCCCAGGCGCCAAGCCACCAGCGTCGCGGCGATAAGCGCACCGAAAATCATCACGCCAAGGGTGAAGCCCAGGCCCAGGGCTTCGGTGGCCAGATCGCCCGCTGCCGTCCCGAGGGCAAAGGTACACAGCACCGTGGCCCAGTAGAAAAGCTCCCGGCGCGGGGTGACGATCTCGCGGATCGACAGGTTGTGCTCCGCCCGATACCAGACCAGAAAGTTGACCGCCAGCAGAACGGCAAAGACCGCCGTGCTGGTGTACAGGCTGATGTCGAGCATGTCGGTCATAATGTCGGTGATCTGCGTCCCGACGATGCTGACCAGCACTACGGTCAACCAGTAGATCCAGGGTGTATAGGCCTTGGTACGCAGTTGAAAGAACAACGCGAGCGCCAGCAGCACGGCCATGCCGATGCTCGTCAAACCCGCGCCAAAACCGGCATCCACGGCCAGAAAGTCCGCGCCGGTTTCACCCACCGTCGTCGAAAGAATCTTGATCACCCAAAATGACAGCGTCACCTCGGGCACTTTGTTGAGCCATCCGGCTTTATCGAAATTCATGGGCGGGTAGCCTCTCCTGATCTGCGCTGAACTTGCGTAGAGGGAGAAGATACGTCGCCAGACTTAGCTGAGACTGAGGGGCTCTATTTGATGTCCGGCCAAAACCGCTCCCCACCCCCAGGCGCTTCCGTCCACGCCTGCAACGAACGCGTCGGCAAATCAAAATAATCGCGGGTTCGCGCATAACCATGGCCACCCATGCGCCCGATCGCATCCAGCCCCAGTTGATCGATATACAACGTTTTCGGGTCGATCAATTCGTCGCGCACATGGGCCATCAACACTTCCCCGAAGATAATCTCCCGCGACTGGCCGATGGACAGCGCCATCATACGTCGGCATTCCAGCGCCACCGGTGCTTCACCAATGCGCGGGCATTTGACCGTGGTGCCGGGAATCGCCGTCAGCCCGGCCGCCGTCAGTTCATCGAAACCGGGTGCGAAGGGCACGGCGCAGACATTCATCGCCTCCACCAGCGCGTCGCTGACGATATTGACGGTGAATTCCTGGTTGAGCTGGATGTTGCGCGTGGTGTCCTTGGGGCTTTGATCGCCGTAGTTTTCCACGCCCAGCGCGAGGATCGGCGGGTCGGCGGACAGCGCATTGAAAAAGCTGAACGGCGCGGCATTGATCCGGCCTTCGCCATCAATCGTGGTGACCAGCGCGATGGGGCGTGGCACCACGCTGCCGATCAGGATTTTGTATTTGTCTCGTGCACTCAGTGTGCTGAAGTCGAAGCTTTGCATAGGCAGACATCTCTAAAGAAGGGGATCGATTGCGCTCAGCGGCGCGTGTGCGCTGTAGTCGTCGGCAAACGGGATGGCCGGTTTGAACAGGGTTTTCCAGTCCGGTTGGCCGAAGGTTCGGTCGCTGTGGCTGCGCATCAGTTTTTCGAATTGTCGTTGGGCCTGGCGTTGCAGGGCGGGGTAGTCGACGCCCTGGACCTGACCGTCCTGCATCACGCAACGGCCATCGATGTAACTGGCGATGCAGTCGTCGCCGCGTCCGGCCAGCACCAGGTTTTTCAGCGGATCGAACAACGGCCCCAGGTGCAGACCGCGAAGAGTGAACACGGTGATATCGGCCTTGGCCCCCGGTGCCAGACGACCGAGGTCGTCGCGGCCCAAGGCCTTGGCGCCGCCGAGGGTGGCGGCGTTGTACATATCCAGGGTGCTGGTCAACGAGGTGCCGCCCTCCATCAACCGAGCGATGTTCAAACCCTGGCGCATGTTTTCCAGCAGATCCGCCGGCCAGGTGTCGGTGCCGAGGGCGAAGTTGATGCCTTTGGCCCGATAGCGGCCAAACGAATTCAGCGCCTCACCATCGCGAGCAAACACCACCGGGCAATGCACCAGGCTGGCGCCGCCATCCACCACCCGCTGCACGTCTTCATCGCCCGCGGTGTAGATGCCATGGGGCAGCAGACTGCGCGGCGTCAGCAGGTCCATTTGCTGCAACCAGCCCAGCGGTGAAGCGCCGCGCAGTTGCTCGACCATCGCCACTTCGCCCAGCCCCTGGCAGCAATGCAAACGCATCGGTGCGTTCAGTTCGCGGCTCAGAGCGGCGGTGCGTTGCAGCAGTGCCGGGGTGCAGGTTTGAATCCGGTCGGGCAACAGCGCGCCGCGAATCAAGTCGCCGTGGGCACCGTCGAAATCCTTGAAAAAACGGCAAGCAGCCTCAAGCCCGGCCAATCCCCGCGCTTCATCCCAGTGATGCCCCAAGGTGCCATCGGCCCGCCAATAACTCATGCCGCTCATGTAGCAAGGGCCGAGGTAAGTCCGCAGCCCCAATTCGGCGGCCACACCTGCCACTGCCGAAAATTCGGCGTAAGTCTCGGCCCACTCGCGGTAATACATCGAGGTGATCGGCATGGCCGTGGTGATGCCATTGCGGATCAACTGAGTGAAGGCGTAGCGGTATTTGAAAACTTCTTCAGCATCGGTGTAACTCTCCCGTTGACCGGCTGCCAGAGACTCCTCGGACCACATTCGGCCCATGTCGCGTTCATCGCCGTTGTCGAGCGTCAACACCGTGGAATCAAGATCCCCCAGCGCATCCAGATCGATGAAACCCGGGCCGATCAACGCGTTGCCGTAGTCGATCCACTGATCCACCGGCCCGGCATAATCACGCCCGACAAACACGATGCGTGACCCTTCGAACACCACTTCGCCGTCGCGCCACAGCACATGTTGCGCGCCGTCGAAACCGACCACGCAGCTGCTTTTAAGGCCGATGCGTTTCACAGACGGCTGTCCAGCAAACGACCGCCAGAGGCAATCAACTCACCGCCGCGATAGACCTCCCGCACAGGGCGTGAAACCACGGCTTCGCCCAGAGTCTGCACCGGCATCAGCAGGAAGTCCGCCGTCCGACCGATCTCCAGCCCATAACCTTCACAACCCAGCGCTCGTGCGCCATTGACCGTCGCGGCCTCGAATGCAGCGGCCAGTTCATCGTCTTTGTTCAGATCGAAGCGCAACGCCAGCAACATCGCCCGTTCGAGCATGTCGCCATTGCCCATCGGCGACCAGGCATCACGAATGCCATCCGAACCCAGGCACACATTGACGCCGGTGTCGCGCAACGCCAGGAACGGAGGCGCCGCGCAATCGGCCGGTGCCGAGCTCATCAACGAAATCCGCAGCGCCGCCAGGCGTTCGGCCACCGGTTTGACCTGACTCCACGGCAACATCCCCAGGCAATAGGCGTGACTGATCATTACCCGACCCTGACACCCGAATCGTTCGGTGTAGTCGGCGATCAGCGAGATTTGCCACAGGCCCAGCTCACCTTTGTCATGCAGGTGAATGTCGACGCCACGCTCGAATTCGCTGGCCAGCTTGAAGACAAAATCAAGTTGCGCGACCGGATCGTTGTCGATGCCACAGGGGTCGAGTCCCCCGACGTTTTCCACGCCCAACGCCATGGCTTCACGCATCAGTTCGGCAGTGCCGGGGCGGCTGATCAGGCCTGTTTGCGGAAACACCACCAGCTGCAGATCGATCAGGTCGCGATAGGCTTCGCGCAGTTGCTGCATGGCTTCGACGTGGCGCAGACCGAACTCAGGATCGATGTCGACATGGCAACGCATTGTCAGCGAACCACGGGCGATGCAGTTTTCCAGCAGCGCACCGGCGCGTTGAGCGATGGGGGCGTCGACTTCCCGCAGGACGCGGCGCTCGTTGGCGATGTAATCCTTGAGCGTCGGCCCGGCGCTGTTCGGGCGCCAGGGTTGGCCCCAGAGGGTTTTGTCGAGGTGGACATGGCTTTCCACCAGTGTAGGGGTGAGCAATTGATTCTGGCCATCGATGTCGGTAGCGGTCAGGGCCGCAGTCGATGCCGGGCGGCGTTGTTTGAACAGGCCGTTTTCGATCAGCAGGTCTTCGGCGGGGGAGCCGTAGGGCCGGACGTTGCGCAGCCAGCGGGGTTGGGTCATTGCATACCTCGAATTTTGTAGTGTTAAGGCGGGCCTCATCGCGAGCAGGCTCGCTCCCACAGTGGTTTTGTGTCGATCATGGAATGTCTGAACACCCCATGACCCTGTGGGAGCGAGCCTGCTCGCGATGGCCGCGCCTCGGTCTCAAACCAGCTCATCAGCCCTTGAGCTTCGACCAGACCCGATCCTGCAGCTCACGCGCTTTGTTGCTGCACTCTTTCTCCGGGCGCAGCCGCGAGGCGAATTCGTCGGGCATGTTGATGGCGTCCATGACCTTCCATTTGGCGTCGAGCAGCTTGTCGCTCTGGATGCCGTTGGCGTAGGCGATGGCATTGGACACGGCGGCGGCGTTTTCCGGCTTCATCATCCAGTCGATGAAGATTTTCGCGTTGCCGGGGTGCGGTGCGCTTTTCGGGACAGCGAAGTTGTCCTGGAACATCGCCAGGCCTTCGCGCGGGTACACGTATTTGATGGTGCTCTTCTGCAACGTGGCGCGTGCGGTCGAGCCGTTCCAGTTCTGCATCATGATCACTTCACCGGAGGCCATGCGGTCGACGGTGTTGTCCGAGCTGTACATCTTCAGGAAGGGTTTCTGTTTTTGCAGCAGTTCGAGAATGCGCTTGGCGTCCTGCGGGTTTTCGCTGCATTCGTCGACGCCCAGGTAATGGCTGGCGGCGTTGATCACGCTGCTTGACGTATCGAGCGCAGCGAGTTGGCCTTGCAGCTCCTTGCGCGGCTCGAAGAACTCTTTCCAGGAGTCGTCCAGCTTGCCGCCGGGTACCCGTGCGCTGTCATAGGAAAACCCGGTGGTGCCCCACAAATAGGGCGCGGAGAACTTGCGGCCGGGGTCGAACACCGGGTCGCGAAACGCTGGTTTCACGTACTGGAAGTTCGGCAGGGTCGGTGCGTCGATTTCCATCAGCAAATCCTGCTTGATCAAGGTGCGCATGATCGACTGCGACGGCACGATCACGTCATACGCGGCGCCGCCGGCCTGCAACTTGGCCAGCAGGGTCTCGTTGCTGTCGTAGCCATCCATGGTGACCTTGATCCCGGTCTCCTTTTCAAACTTGGCCAGCAGGTCGACCGGGTAATAATCGGTCCAGTTGTAGAAGAACAGCTCCTTGGGCTCGGCCGCCTGCGCGGAAAAGACGCTGAGGCAACTGAGGGCCAGACCGGCGACAGCGAAACGCATGCTTTTTGTTTTCATCGGCTTTTTATTCATAACAGCAGGCTCCAGGCTCATTGTTGTTTTCCGCGCTGTCCCAGCCAGAAGGCCAGCACCACCAGCACGATGGAAATCACCAGCATCAGGGTCGAAATAGCATTGATCTCCGGCGTCACGCCGGCCTTGATTGCGGAGAAGATGTACACCGGCAACGTCGTCGAACCGGGGCCGGCGACGAAGAAGGTCATGATGAAATCGTCGAGGCTGACCACGAACGCCAGCACCGAACCGGACAACACCGCCGGCCACAGCAGCGGCAGCGTGACCCGGCGAAACACCTGCCACGGGTTGGCGTACAAATCGTTCGCCGCCTCCAGCAGGCTTTTGTCGAGGTCGTTGAGCCGCGCACGAATCGGCAGGTAAGCGAAGGGAATGCAGAAGCCGACATGCGCGACGATTACCGTCAGCAAACCGAGCTTGATCCCCAGCGCCATGAACAGCAGCAGGGTGGCCACGGCGGTGACGATCTCCGGCAGGATCAGCGGCAGGTTGATCCCGCCTTCGACCATCTTCTGCCCATAGAACGGCCGGTAAGTCGCCAGCGCCGCGAGCAGCGCAATGGCCGTGGCGCACACCGTGGCGATGCTGGCGACGATGATCGAGTTCAGCGCTGCCGTCTGGATCGACGGGTTGGCCAGAATCCGCCCGTACCAGGCGAAGGAAAACTCGGTCCACACCGTCGCCGAGCGGTTGGCGTTGAAGCTGTAGGCGATCAGGACAAAGATCGGCACATACAGGTAGGCCAGGATCAACAGGCTGACTTCCCGGGTCAGGGGCAGTTTTTTCAGGTGCAGGGCGATCATGCGGTGGCTCCCCGACGTAGAGTTTTGGCGGCGTTGCGGCTATAGAGCGCGTAAAGCACCAGCGACAGCAGCAGAATCCCCAGCAACAGGAACGACAGCGAACTGCCCAGCGGCCAGTTGCGCGCGGTGCCGAACTGTTGCTGGATCAGGTTGCCGATCATCAGCGTCTTGCCGCCGCCGAGAATCGCCGGGGTGATGAAGGCACCGAGGCTCGGCACAAACACCAGCAGCGCGCCGGCAATCACCCCGGGCATCGACATCGGCAGGATGATCCGCTTCAGCGCGTGCCAGCGATTGGCGCCCAGGTCGTAGGCGGCTTCCACCAGGCGCCAGTCGAGTTTTTCCAGGGTCGAATAGATCGGCAGAATCATGAACGGCAGGAAGCTGTAGACCAGCCCGACGCTGACTGCGAAGTCGTTGTAGAGCAGGGTGATGCCACCGGCCTGGGGAAACAGTGCATTGAGGCTCTGGGCGACCCAGCCTTGTTCGCGCAGGATGATCAGCCACGCGTAGTTGCGGATCAGCAGGTTGGTCCAGAACGGGATGGTGATCAGCAAAACCATGAGGTTGCGCCGCCGTGGCGTCAGGCTCGACATCCACAAGGCCACCGGAAAGCCGAACAGGAAGCACAACAAGGTCGTGCCACCGGCCTGGAACACCGAGCGCAACAGCGCCTGGGCGTAGACCCAGTTCAGTTCCAGCTCGCCGTCGAAACCTTCCTGGAAAAACAGCTGCACGTAGCTTTGCAATTGCCAGTTGGCTTGCCAGTCGACACCGCCGTACACATTGCGCGGCAACAGGCTGATGTAGCCCATGATCCCCAGCGGGATCGCGATCAGGGCCAGCAACGTCAGGACCACCGGGCTCAATAACAGCGCGCGGTTGAGGGCGGGAGAAGTGCTGCTGACGCTCATCTCAGGCCTCCATCAACAGGCAGGCGTGGGGCGGCAGGTGGACCGCGACGCGATCACCGACCCCACGTCCGCGATTCAGGCCTTCATTGTTCTCGCGCAGCATGACTTTGATGTCGTTGTTCAACCGACATTGGTAAAGGGTCGCGGTGCCAACGTACAACACCGCCTCGATCACGCCGCGCAAGTGATGCGGTTGCTCAAGGTCAACCAGTTGCGAACGCTCCGGGCGAAACGCCAATTGCACCGCGGCACCGTCGAACCCTTGGGCCGGGCAGGGGATTTCCACCGGCATGCCGCTGGGCACAAAGAGTTTTTCGTTGTGCTGACCGCGCTTGAGGTGGCCGGGGAGGAAGTTGATGTCGCCGATGAACTGGGCGACGAAGCGATGTTGCGGACGTTCATAGATTTCGTTCGGCGTACCGATCTGCAGGATCTTGCCGGCGGACATCACTGCGATGCGATCAGACAGCGTCAGGGCTTCTTCCTGATCATGAGTCACGAAAATAAAGGTGATCCCGGCTTCCTTCTGCACGCGCTTGAGTTCGACCTGCATTTCCTTGCGCAGCTTGAGGTCCAGCGCCGACAGCGGTTCATCCAGCAACAGCACTTTGGGTTTGGGCGCCAAGGCCCGGGCCAGCGCTACACGTTGCTGTTGGCCGCCGGACAGTTCAGCCGGTTTGCGCTGGGCCAGGTGTTGCATTTGCACCAGCGCCAGCATCTCATTGACACGCTGGGCCGTTTGCTCGCGATCAAGACCCTGCATCTCGAGGCCGAAGGCGATATTCTGCGCAACACTCATGTGTGGAAACAGCGCGTAGCTCTGGAATACCGTGTTGACTCGACGCTTGAACGGAGGCAAATCGTTGACCGGCTCGCCCGCGAGGCGAATCTGTCCTTCGCTGACATGCTCGAAACCGGCGATGGTGCGCAGCAAGGTGGTTTTGCCGCAGCCGGAGGGGCCGAGCAGGGTGAAGAACTCGTTGTCGGCTATGTCGACCGACACGTTGTCGAGCGCTGGAGCTTGCCCCGGATCGTCGGAATACCGCTTGGAGACGTTACGCACTTCGATTGCTATTGGTTGACCCATAATGGTGCAATCCTCTAATTATTGTATGCAATATCTGGATGCAATCTACAAATAACCGGATTAATCTGCTCGTGCAACCCCCTTTTTCAAAGGCTGCTCATCGCCTGGGGCCGGTTGTTTAGCGCTAAAGGAGTGTTTCCAATGACCGAGAAGAAACTCGAGACCACGGTCGATCGCGTCTACCAAGGGGTTTACGAGGCGATCAGCAAACGTTCGTTGCGGCCGGGCATGAAGCTGGGCGAGGCGTCACTCGCCGAACTTTTCAATGTCAGCCGCACGTCGGTTCGTGCCGCGCTCAAGCAATTGGAAGCTGACGGACTGGTCACCACCGAGCCCAATAAAGGTGCTTCGGTGTCGTTGCCGAGTGACGAAGAGATCCGCTCGCTGTTCGAAACCCGGCGCCTGATCGAGATTGGCATCGTCAGCGAACTGTGCCGCCGACGGGACACCGCGGTGACCCAGGACCTGCGTGATCACCTGCTGCTTGAGGACGAAGCGCATCGCAGCGGCGACCATGAGCGGCTGATTCACCTGCTCGGCGAATTCCACATCAAGCTCGCGCAAAGCCTGAACAATCCGGTGTTGCTGGACTGGTTCCAGAAGCTGATTTCCCGCGCTTCGCTGTACGCCGCCGCGCTGGATGACGACAGCCATGAGGCGTGCCGTGATGACGAACACTTGCGGTTGATCGAGTACATCGAGGCCGGCAATCAGAGTGCCGCCATCGAGCTGACCTGCATGCATTTGAACGGCATCGAGAAGGCGATTCTCGACGTCGCCGCCACGCTCAAAACCGGCTATCACCCGCTCAAGCACCTGATCGAAGTGTGAGGTCTTCGCAGATATAAAATCAGCTATACCTCTAATGAAACCATTGGCGTCGGTTAAGCTCGAAACAAACGGGCTCACACCGTCTTCATGCGGTTTCGATCCCGCTAGTCAGCCACTTTCAGGGATATTGAGCCGTCGATGCAGTTTCTATCTGATAGCCACGGATGTGCCGGCTGGGACGGTGAAATGGCCGCCCGTATTCGTGTGTTCGACTGGAGCCGTACCGAACTTGGAAACATCGAGACCTGGCCCAGTAGCCTGTGCAGCGCCGTGCAGTTATTGCTCGCCTCGCCGCTGCCGATGGTGATGCTCTGGGGCCGCGCGGGTTACATGATTTATAACGACGCCTATTCGGTCTTCGCCGGTGGTCGCCATCCCTATCTGTTGGGCGCCCCGGTTGAACTGGGCTGGCCGGAGGTGGCCGACTTCAACCGCCACGTGGTCGATACCTGCCTGGCCGGCGGCACGTTGTCCTACCGTAACAAAGACCTCGTACTCCTGCGTGATGGCATCCCCGAAGAGGTCTGGCTCGACCTCTTTTACAGCCCGGTCGCGGACGACGATGGGCGTCCGGCCGGCGTCATGGCGATGGTGGTGGAAACGACTGAGCGAGTGATTTCCGAACGCCGACGCCAGGAAGCAGAAGATGCCTACCGCGCCGACAACGAACGCGTACGCCTGGCACTCAATGCCGGGGCTTTGCTGGGCTCGTTCGTCTGGGATGTCAAAGCCAATGTGCTGTCCGGCGATGAACGCTTCGCCCGCACCTTTTCCTTTCCAGCGGAGCAGAACCTGGCCGACTTGCCGGCGGATCTTGCCGCGTCACGGATTCATCCTGACGACCGCAACTGGGTCAACGAACAATTCGAGCAGTCAGTCGCCACTGGCGTGCCCTTTAACGCCGAATACCGGGTGCTGCGTCCCGACGGCAGTTATTTGTGGGTACTCTCCAGCGGTGGGTGCCAGTTCAATGAGCAAGGCGAGCCCTTGCGCTTTCCTGGCGTGTTGATCGACATTCACGAACGCAAGATGGCCGAAGAGTCGCTGCTCAAGTTCACCCGCAACCTGGAGCAGCGTGTGGCCGACGAAGTCGAAGCGCGGCTCGCGGCGGAAGAACAACTGCGCCAGTCGCAGAAACTCGAAGCCATCGGCGGCCTCACCGGCGGCGTGGCCCATGACTTCAACAATCTGTTGCAAGTGATCGCTGGCAATCTGCATTTGCTGGCACGGCATGAGCCGGACAATGCCAATGTGCAGCGCCGAGTCACTGCTTCGATTGCGGCGGTCGAGCGCGGCGCCAAACTGTCCTCGCAATTGCTTGCGTTTGCCCGTCGTCAACCGTTGTCGCCGGCGGTGTGCAATCCACAGCAGATCTTCGAAGGGGTCGGAGAGCTCTTGCAGCGCGCGCTAGGGGAAACCATTCAGATCGAAGTGGACGTGCCTCAGGATGCCTGGAACATCAACGTCGACCGTAACCAGTTGGAAAACGCCATTCTCAACCTGGCGATCAATGCTCGTGACGCCATGCAGGGCGAAGGAACCATCGAACTGAGCGTCGAGAATGTGACGCTCGACCGTAAATTCTGTGCCGGCAAGGGCCTTGTCCCTGGCGATTATGTCCGCGTAGTGGTGGCCGATACGGGCGCTGGCATGACGCCCGAAGTGCTTGAGCAGGCGTTCGAACCGTTTTTCACCACCAAGGCCGACGGTCAGGGCACCGGGCTTGGGTTGAGCATGGTGTTCGGTTTCGTCAAGCAGAGCGGCGGGCATATCGATATCTCCAGCGAGGTGGGGCAGGGCACTCGGGTGCGTCTGCACTTTCCACGCTGTTTGCGTGCCTTGCCCGGTGAATCAACGCTGCGAGATCCAGTCGCTCGGGGCGGGCACGAAACCATTCTGGTGGTCGAGGACAATGAAGCGGTGCGCAGTACGGCGGTGGAACTGTTGCGCGAAGAGGGCTATCAAGTCCTGACCGCGGCCAACGGCGATCAGGCGATGCAGATGTTGCTGGAGGGCGTGACGGTCGACCTGATCTTCACCGACGTGGTCATGCCCGGCCTGATCAAAAGCTCGGACCTGGCGGCGTGGGCCAAAGTGCAGAATCCTCCTGTGACGGTGCTGTTCACCTCCGGCCACACGCGCGACATCATTTCGCGCAATCATCAGCTCAGCCCCGAGACGTTTTTGCTGACCAAACCGTATGGGCCGCAAGCACTGACCCGAATGGTCCGCACAGTCCTCAGCGGCTGACTGTGGACAGATCGTTCCCACGCTCCGCGTGGGAATGCAGCCCGGGACGCTCTGCGTCCCAGAAGCGTGACGCAGAGCGTCACAAGAGGCATTCCCACGCAGAGCGTGGGAACGATCAATAGATTTCTGTAATTTATTTAAGGCCAATCGATGACTTCCAAGCGCACTTCAACTCCTCCTTCCGGCATGGTCAGGGTGCGCGGTGCCCGTGAACACAACCTCAAGAACGTCGACGTCGACATTCCCCGGGATGCGCTGGTGGTGTTCACCGGCGTCTCGGGTTCGGGCAAGTCGTCGCTGGCGTTCTCGACGCTCTACGCCGAAGCACAACGCCGCTATTTCGAATCCGTGGCGCCGTATGCGCGGCGTCTGATCGATCAGGTCGGCGTGCCGGACGTTGACTCCATCGAAGGCCTGCCACCGGCCGTGGCCCTGCAACAGCAGCGCGGTACGCCGAGCACGCGGTCTTCGGTGGGCAGCGTGACGACGCTGTCGAGCCTGATCCGCATGCTCTATTCCCGCGCCGGCAGTTACCCGCCGGGACAGCCGATGCTGTATGCCGAGGACTTCTCGCCCAACACCCCTCAAGGGGCGTGCGCCGAATGTCATGGCCTGGGCCGGGTGTATGACGTCACGGAAGCGCTGATGGTCCCGGACCCGAGCCTGACCATCCGCCAACGCGCGGTCGCTTCCTGGCCCACGGCGTGGCAGGGGCAAAACCTGCGAGACATCCTCGTGACCATGGGCTATGACGTCGACAAACCGTGGCGCGACCTGCCGAAAAAACAACGTGACTGGATTCTCTTCACCGAAGAAACACCGACCGTGCCGGTGTATGCCGGGCTGACACCAGACGAAACCAGAGTCGCGCTCAAGCGCAAAATGGAGCCCAGTTATCAGGGCACGTTCACCGGCGCGCGACGCTACATCCTGCACACGTTCAGTCATTCGCAAAGTGCGCTGATGAAGAAGCGTGTTTCACAATTCATGCTCGGCAGCCCTTGCCCGTTGTGTGACGGCAAACGCCTCAAGCGCGAGGCGTTGTCGGTGACGTTTGCCGGCTACGACATCGGTGAGTTATCGCAAATGCCGTTGCTGCAAGTGGCCGATGTGCTCAAGCCGGTGGCGGCGCAAAGCTACCTCGAACAGGCCGATGAAGCGGGTGAAGTATTGACCCATCTCCAGACCCGCGAGGCCCGTGAACAGCGCGTGGCTCACGGCGCCAGCGGACATGGCAATGCGCCGGACGTGCGGCATACGCCAAACCTGTCGGTGGAAAAGCGCCTGGCCGCGCAACGGATCGCACAGGACTTGCTTGAGCGGGTCAGCACCTTGACCGATCTGGGGCTGGGTTACCTGGCCCTGGAGCGCAGCACGCCGACATTGTCCTCCGGCGAGTTGCAGCGCTTGCGCCTGGCGACTCAATTGGGTTCGCAGCTATTTGGCGTGATCTACGTGCTGGATGAACCGTCGGCCGGTCTGCACCCGGCGGATGGCGAAGCGTTGTTCGAAGCGCTGCAACGCTTGAAGGCGGCCGGCAACACCTTGTTTGTGGTTGAGCACGATCTGGAAACCATGCGCCGCGCGGACTGGTTGATCGATGTCGGACCGGCCGCCGGTGAGCATGGCGGCCGGATTCTGTACAGCGGACCGCCGCAGGGATTGGCCCAGGTCAAGGATTCCCAGACCCGCGCCTACCTGTTCGCCGATCAGGTCAGCGAAACCAGAACGAGCCGCAAGGCGACGGACTGGTTAAAGCTGGAAGGCATCACGCGCAACAACCTGGACGACCTCAGCGTCGAGTTTCCGCTGGGCTGTTTTACCGCCGTAACCGGTGTTTCAGGCTCGGGTAAGTCGAGCCTGGTCAGCCAGGCCCTGTTGGAGCTGGTGGGCGCGCATCTTGGCCGTGCCGCCAGCGACAGCGAGCCTGAAGCATTGAGCCTTGAGGACGATGCGCCGCAAGTCAGCGGCGGTCAGGTCACGGCGGGGCTGGAGTCGATCAAGCGCCTGGTGCAGGTCGATCAGAAACCCATCGGCCGCACGCCGCGCTCGAACCTGGCGACGTACACCGGGCTGTTCGACAACGTGCGCAAGCTGTACGCCGCCACCCCTGCGGCGCAAGCCGAGGGCTACGACGCCGGGCAGTTCTCCTTCAACGTTGCCAAGGGCCGTTGCCCGACCTGCGAAGGTGAAGGGTTTGTCAGCGTCGAGTTGCTGTTCATGCCCAGCGTCTATGCGCCATGCCCGACGTGCCACGGCGCACGCTACAACCCCCAGACGCTGGCGGTCACCTGGCAAGGCTTGAACATCGCCCAGGTGTTGCAACTGACGGTGGATGAGGCGGTCGAGGTGTTTGCCGAGCAGGCGGGTATTCGCCGTTCTCTGGAGGTCTTGCGCGATATCGGTCTGGGGTATTTGCGCCTCGGGCAACCGGCGACCGAGCTCTCGGGCGGCGAGGCCCAGCGCATCAAACTGGCCACCGAGCTGCAGCGCAATCAGCGGGGAGCGACGTTGTATGTGCTCGATGAGCCTACGACCGGTTTACATCCCCGGGACGTGGATCGGCTGCTGGAGCAATTGAATACGCTGGTGGTGGCGGGGCATACGGTGATTGTGGTGGAGCATGAAATGCGCGTGGTGGCGCAGAGTGACTGGGTGATCGATATCGGACCGGGGGCGGGGGATCAGGGCGGCAAGATTGTCGTGGCCGGCGCACCGCAGAAAGTGGCGAAGAGCAAGAAGAGCCGCACGGCCCCGTTTCTGGCCCGGGTGCTTGGGAGTCTATGATCGATGATCGTTCCCACGCTCCGCGTGGGAATGCCTCACCGGACGCTCTGCGTCCGACTCTGGGACGCGGAGCGTCCAGGGCTGCATTCCCACGCGGAGCGTGGGAACGATCCTGGAAAGGCGAATATCAGGCGTAGCCGAGGGTGAGCCGTACCTTGTCCAGCAGCTCGTTGATCTGAAACGGTTTGATCAACATCTCCATGCCATCGCCGAGGAACACCTGACGGTTGATCGCATTTTCCGCATAACCGGTCATGAACAGGATCGGCAAACTTTCGCGCCAGCCACGGGCAACATCCGCCAGTTCCCGACCATTCATGCGTGGCAACCCCACATCGGTCAGCATCAGATCGATCGAGGGGTCGTTTTGCAGGCGCTCCAGTGCACTGTCGATGTCGCCGACCTGGGTGCAACGATAACCCGCGTCTGCCAGCACTTCGGCAACAAACATGCGAACCGACGGCATATCTTCGACAATCAGTACATGCTCGCCCGCTCCCTGGTTATCCACGGCTACCCGCGCCGCTTCAGCGGTGGTCGGATCCGTGCTGGCAGGCAGCATGATGGTCACTTCCGTGCCACGGCGGGCCACGCTGCGGATGTGCGCATCGCCACCTGATTGGCGGGCGAAGCCGTAAATGCTCGACAACCCCAGCCCGGTGCCCTGACCCAACGGTTTGGTCGTGAAAAACGGATCGAAAACCTTGTCGATCACACTGTGTTCGATACCGGTCCCGTCGTCACGCACCGACAACGCAACGTAGGCGCCGTCCGCCAGCTTCAGATCACCGTGGGAATACGCGGCATAAGTGCTGACCCAGATATTGCCGCCGTGCGGCAAGGCATCGCGGGCGTTGATCA
Source organism: Pseudomonas sp. fls2-241-R2A-110 (assembly GCF_030209165.1). NCBI lineage: Bacteria > Pseudomonadati > Pseudomonadota > Gammaproteobacteria > Pseudomonadales > Pseudomonadaceae > Pseudomonas > Pseudomonas sp. fls2-241-R2A-110. The sequence goes on from NZ_JARVSN010000025.1 coordinate 243,939, forward strand.
CCAGGTTGAGCACGGCGCTTTCCAGCTGGATCGGGTCGACCAGTGCAATCGCGGCTTTTGAGGTCAGTTCGAGTTTCAGCGCAATGTGTTCGCCGATGGTGCGCATCAGCAACTCTTCGAGGGAGCGGATGTGTTCGTTGATGTCCACCGGTCGCGTGTCGAGTGGCTGTTGGCGGGCAAAGGCCAGCAAGCGATGGGTCAACGAGGCGGCGCTCATGGCCGAGTTCAACGCCGCTTCGGCGTAAAACTGGACCTTGTCGGTACGGTCGCTGGCCACCCGTTTCTGGATCAACTCCAGGCTGGTGATGATGCCGGTCAGCAGGTTGTTGAAGTCGTGGGCGATGCCGCCGGTCAACTTGCCCAGGGCGTCCATTTTCTGCACTTGCAGCAGCTGGGCCTCGGTGCGCACGCGCACGGCAATCTCATGTTCCAGCTGCGAGGTGGCGTCATCGAGCTGGGCCAGGTGCGAACGTTCCCGGTGGCGATGCTCGGTGACATCCTCGACGAACACCAGGCTCAACTCAGGGGTGCGATACGGCGAAATCTGCCACTCGGTTTCCCGCAGTTCGCCCTCCACCCGGATGTTCAAGGTGCCTTTCCAGCGCTCGCCCGCCGTCAGGCGCAAGCGCAATTCGTCGAGGATCGCCTCCTGTTGGTCGGCGAAGCATTCGCGCAAGGTCTGCGGATCGCGGTTGTCCTGGATCAGTCGGGCGAACGCGTGGTTGCATTCGTGGACGTTGAACTGGGCGTCCAGCACGGCGATGGGCGCCGAGACGTTGACGAAGATCTCGCGAAACCGCGCCTCGCTTTCGCGCAGCGCGTTTTCGGTTTCACGCACCCGCAGCAGGGTGCGCAAGGTCGCCAGCAACACGTCCGGGTCCACGGGGTGGATCAGGTAGGCATCGGCCCCGGCGTCCAGGCCGGTGATGATGTCACCGGTCTGAATCGAGGCGGCCGACACGTGAATCACCGGCAACAAGGCCGTGGCAGGTTCCGAGCGCAGTTTACGGACAATGTCGAACCCGCTCATGTCGGGCAGGTTGACGTCCAGAATCAATGCATCGATCTGCTCACTGTCGATGATTGCCAGGCCATCGCCGCCGGTTCCGGCCTCCAGCACGCTGTAGCCATGCGGCTCCAGGCGTCGCCGCAGGGCGTAGCGCGTGGCGGCATTGTCGTCGACGATCAACAGGCGAATGTCACGTTTCATCGGCAGGCTCCATGGCGATGGCCAGCGGGATGATCACGAAGAAGGTCGAGCCGACCCCCGGCGTACTTTCGACCCCGACTTCGCCGCCGAGCAATGCAGCGAAGCGTTTGCATAACGAAAGGCCCAGCCCGGTGCCGCGCAAGCGTTTTTGCAGCGGAGAGTCGACTTGGGAAAAGTCCTCGAACAATGCACCATGTAGCTCGGCAGCGATACCTATTCCTGTATCGCTGACGGCAAAGCGCACCTTGTTTGCGCCTTCCAGCGACGCCGAGATCCTCACTTCGCCGCGTGCGGTGAACTTCAGCGAATTGGAAATGAAGTTGCGCAGGATCTGCGCCAGCTTCTTGTCATCGGTGTACAGGCGCGGCAGGCCGACCGGTTCTTCGAAGATCAGGTCCACCGCCGTAGCGTCGACGATCGGACGAAACATGCCGCGTAGGGCGGCGAACAAATCGAGCATGTCGAACCAGGCGGGCGAGATGGTGATGCGCCCAGCCTCGATTTTTGCCAGGTCGAGCAAGTCGTCGACCATATTGCTCAACTCCCGCGCGGCGGTGCTGACGAACGTGACCTGCTTGTGTTGTTCGGGGCTCAGCGGGCCATCAAGCTCATCGATCAACAGGCTGGCGATGCTCAGGATCGAGCCCAGCGGCGTGCGAAATTCATGGCTCATGTACGAGAGGAAGCGGCTTTTGAGGTCTGATGCCTGACGCAGCTCTTCGGCCTGGGTATCGAGTTCGGCGTACAGCGCGAGCACGCCCTGATTGGTTTCTTCGAGCTCTTCGCGCAGGGAAGCGGCCTCACTCTGCAAGCGTTCGATGAGCGCCGCTTGGTCGTCGCTCGAAAGGGCGGTCAATTCAGTCATGGCCAGCCTCCAGTGCAACGACCAGGACCGTTGCGTCGTCCCGGCCGCGACAGAAATCGCGGTGCAGGACAGCGGCGATGACCGCCGGATGACGATGCACCAGGCCGGGGTAATCTTGCAGGTTCCAACGGGACTGCAGGCCGTCGCTGTACATGATCAATAGTTGTCCGTTCACGTGAGCATATTCAAAGGGCTGGGCTTTGCGGTACTGCCCGCCGACGATGCCCGGATGGGATGCCATGCCGCGGGACTTGCCCGGAGCGACCAGATTGGCGCCGATGTTGCCGATACCGGTGAAGGTGAGTTTGTCGAGGTGACCGTGGAACTGAGCAATCGCCAATGCACCGCCACGGGTACCCATCATGGCCTGATGAATGTCTTCAAGCAGCAACAGCGGCGAGGCGAATGGCGCCAGCGTGAAGGCTTGTTCACCGGCGCGTGCGGCGTGCTCCGCGTCTTCGCCGTGGCCCAGGCCGTCGATCACCAAGGCGCTGAGGTCTGCACCGTCAATCGCCAGGTGCCAGACATCGCCACACGCCGGGTCATGGTGTAACGAATGCTGGCTGACGCCCCAGTGCAGATCCGAGTCTTTGTCACGATGGGAATACAAACGGGCCAGGATCACCGCACCCCGGGAGTCGGCGTAGACATCGAACACCTCCGTCTGACGTGAAACCGCGCCCAGACCAATGCCCTGAGTGCCGCCAGTGGAAAATCCGTCAGTCAGGCACGCCTGCAAGTCAAAACCCTGCGCACGATCCACGGCGACGATCTCGATGCCATTGGCTTTTTTGCCGGGCAGGATACGCAGGTGCAATTCACCACGGGTGGCGTGCTTGAGCACATTGCTCGCCAGCTCCGTAATCACCAGCGCCACGCGTCCTGCGTCAGTGGCGTCGAAGCCATTGTCTTCGGCAAGCCTTTGCGCCGTGCGCCGGGCATGGCCGATCTGACTGACGTCCTCGATCAACAGCACTTGGGTCATCGAACCCGTGATCTTCATGTCCATCGGGTGATCGTTATGCGAGTGCCCTTGCCGGGCGCGGTGTCCAGTTCGAACTCGTCCACCAGACGTTTGGCCCCGGTCAACCCCAGGCCCAGACCGCTGCCGGAGGTCCAGCCATCGGTCATTGCCAATTTGATGTCCGGGATGCCCGGGCCATCATCGCGAAAGGTCAGGCGCAAACCGACTCTGGGATTTTCATCGAGGATCTGCCAATCCATATCGCCACCGCCGCCATACACCATCGTATTACGCGCCAGCTCACTGACGGCGGTGACCATCTTGGTCAGGTCGATCAGTCGCATGCCGCACTCCGTAGCGAGCTTGCGCGCGGTCTGTCGTGCCAGGACCACATCCTGCTCGATATTAATCGCTTGCGTACCGCTGCTACGGACGTTCATTGCTCACGTACTCGTTCCTGAAGCAGCCTCATCCCACGTTCGACGTTCAGCGCGGTGCTCACGCCGGGCAGGGTCAGCCCCAGCTCCACCAGGGTGATCGCCACGGCAGGCTGCATGCCTACCAGAACGGTTTGTGCGTCCATGATTTTCGAGAGGCCGGAGATCGTCCCGATCATCCGGCCGATAAACGAATCGACCATGTCCAGCGCGGAGATGTCGATCAGCACACCCCTCGCCGAGGTTTGACTGATGCGTTCGGACAAATCGTCCTGAAGGGTCAGCGCGAGCTGGTCATGCATGTCGACCTGAATGGTCACCAGCAAAAAATCGCCCATTTTCAGAATTGGAATGCGTTCCATCGGCTTATACCGACTTACTGACGGTGATTCCCAGACGGGTGAGGGCAAGTTTCAGAGCATCGGCGAGGTTGGCTTTGGTGACCACGCCTTGCAGGTCCAGGCCGAGGTGCACAATGGTCTGGGCGATTTGTGGACGCACGCCGCTGATGATGCAGTCGGCACCCATCAGGCGAATCGCAGTCACGGTTTTCAGCAAATGCTGAGCCACCAGGGTGTCGACGGTCGGCACTCCAGTGATGTCGATGATGGCGATTTCCGAACCGGTATCGACGATCCGTTGCAGCAAGGATTCCATGACCACTTGAGTACGTTGCGAATCGAGGGTGCCGATCATCGGCAGCGCCAGCACGCCGTCCCAGAGCTTGACCACGGGGGTCGAGAGTTCCAGCAGTTCTTCCTGCTGGCGCTTGATCACCGCTTCGCGCGATTTCTGGAAGGTGCGGATGGTGTGCATGCCCAGCGCGTCGACCAATTCGGAAACTTCCCAGAGTTGCTCGGCTAGCATGGCTGGATTGGCTTCGTAGTGGCGTTGCAACAGACCGAACATCGGGCCTTTGAGCGAGAAAATGAAGCTGGCGGTCTGGTGTGAATCCTGGCCCGACAGGGCGCGGCTGTGGGAGAGTTTTTCGAGGAATTGACGAATGTCATCCCAGCCCGGCGCGTTGACGTTCGGGCCGTTGCCGTTTTCCAGACCGGCGATCAACAGTTGCAGAAATTCCGACGTCTGTTGTTTAAGGTCGTGTTCTTTCAAGTTGCGGGTTGCGCCAGTGGCTTCCTGACTGGTCATCCAGTCGCCAACCAGTTGTGTCTGGTTGCTTTTCATCGCATCGAGAGTGCCGATATGCAGTGCTGCCATGTGTCTGAGCTCCTGAAAAAATGCTGTGCCGATTCCCCAAAAAAACACCGGCGTGAATCAATGACAATTGCCGTACGCAATAGTTAGTCGTGCCCGTGGATTATTTAATCCCCGTAGCAGTTGCCGGTAACTTTAGTAGGTGCACAGACACACGGCGATTTAATGACGATGATCCTGCGCAGCGCTGTTTTGTTGGCGCGAACCCTAGGCGCTGGCAAACCTCTTCCATCGATGCGGCCTGCTTTTTTTGAACAGCTCGATGGTTTCTTCGTGAGCCTTCACCCGATTGTGAAAGCGATCCGGGGGATCTTATTCAGTGGAGGCTGGCGCTCAGGCAAAGGTTTTATCGCGTTCGCGACAGGACGACGAACGGACACCGCTGGTCTGATAGACGGTCGACAGAACACGGTAACCGAGGCCATTCTGATAGTTGGTAAACGCAATAAATCGCGTTTGCTGCCGATCAATAACGGAGGTGTTCCATGCCGGTGATACATGACCTTTATCAGGACCTGAAAATTTCAAAGGAAGATATCCAGCAAAAACGCTCCAAGGATCCAGTACTGGATTCGCTGATCAACAAGTATTCGCAAGCGGACGCCGAGGTAGTCAAGGCTGAGACCGCAAAATCAGATGCGCCCAGCGATGACGTATTGAAAAAGCTCAAGGAGGCGCGTGTGCTGGTCAAGGACAAGATCGTCAAACAACTCCAGTCTTCCTCCTGACCCTCCACGTCAAGCCACCGACCACCGGTGACCGAAAAATTGGAACGGGGGTAAATACCGGCACCTCGAAAGATCAGAGTCCGACCTTTTTCGACTCCCTGCGAGGTGCCAAATGCCCGATCCAAAATTCCCCAGTGAAGAGCAGGGTGGATACGATCCGATTCCCACCCGTCCCGAGCCTCTTAGCCCAGGCCGCACGGCGGTCAACCCCGAAGACGAACCCGGCATCGACGAACTGCCGGACAACGAAGGCGTGCGCCCGCTAAATGAGGACGACACCACCGCGATGGACCCTGAACGGGTGCTGGAAGAGACGGACAACGCCGTGCGCGATAACGAGAGCGATCCGCGTTAATCGAATTAATACAAATCCCCTGTGGGAGCGAGCCTGCTCGCTCCCACAGTTGTTCGACTGGGGTTATTTCTGCAGTGCAGTGCTCAGCGGCAACCGGACCATGTTGTTGGCCTTCAGCGACCCCAGATACAGCCAGTCCCCGTACTCACGCACCGTGGTAATCGGCGAGTAATTGCCGTCGCTCGTATCCTGCAAATTGGCGATCACTTTGCCGTCGACGTCCAGTCCCAGCGCGAACGCACGTTTTTCCACCGGTTTGGGCAGCAGCATCAACGCCCGCACGATCAACTTGCGTACAAAGGGGTGTGGCGCCGTGGCGTCGAGCAGCGCATTGCGCGGTGCATAGAGCGCCACCCAGAACCGGTCGCGACCGTTAAACGCGAGGTTGTCCGGCAGTCCCGGCAAATTGTCGATGAAGAGGTCGTGGGTGCCGGCTTTCGGTCCGCTCAGCCAATAACGGCTGATGCGGTAGGCGCCGGTTTCGTTGACCAGCACAAAGCTGTCATCCGGTCCCAGGGTCACGCCGTTGGCAAATTCCAGCTTATCGAGCAGCACCGTGGTCTTGCCGGACTGAAAGTCATAGCGCAACAACCGACCGTCACCGCCATGCTCGATGATCGCCTCGCCATCCTTGCCCAAGCCCCAACGACTGGAAGCGTCGCTGAAATAGGCGTAGTGCCCGGATTTATCGATGGCCACGTCGTCGGTAAATCCAAAGGGCACGCCGCCAGCCTCGGTGGACAACGCCGACAAGCGCCCATGAGCATCCAGCGACAGCAAACCTTTGACGCCATCGGCAATCACCAAGAGCCCACTGGGGTGCCGCGCCATGCCCAAAGGCCGGCCGCCGGTAACGGCCAGAATCTGGGTGTCCTTGCCGTCGAGGCTGGTACGAATCACTCGTCCGTTGTGCAGGCCGGTGATCAGCACGTTTTCCTCCAGCAACAGCGCCTCTGGTCCTTCAATGCCCGCAGGACCGACACGCTGCACGCCTTTCAGGCGTTGATTGTCGGCATACACGCCGACGGTGAGAGAGGGGGCTGGTGCGGGAGTCCAGGCTACCGGCCGGACTTTGGTCGGGAACAACAGTAAAAAGACGCCAAGGGCAACGATCAATAACAGCAGTAGATTGCGAAACCTTAAGGCTCTTCTCACGCGGTGGCTCCTGCCGGGGTCAAGTGTTTTTGCGCCATTTCTCGCAAGGCCAGCATCGACGCCGAGGATTCACGCTCGATGCGCCGCCTGAGTAGCAGGCGATTGGCGATACGCATCGCCAGGCCGGCGAACTGGTAGTCCAGTGTACGGATAAAGCGGGTGTGATCGCCATCAGCCTCGCACTCGTACGTCACCACCAGCGACAGCCCGTGATCGCCCCGCGCCCAAGCGCTCCAGCGCCGGCCTGGCAAGTATTCGTTGACCTCCCAACTCAAGTGGCCGTCACGCCCGCCGGCCCGGATGTCTTCTTCGAACCGCGCGCCGGCATGCAAAGGGCCGCTTTGCCCCTCGACCTTGAGGGAGGACGGATGCCACTGCGGCCAACGGGTCACGGTGCTGGCGTAGGCGAGCACGTCAATCGGATTGCCGGCGATAGCGATCTGGTGCTGCATGCGGGTCATGGCCGTTCTCGTCAGTGGCTGAGTGTCGTGCTCAGGCTCCCAATACAGGGTGCCGAACAGGTAGTCCATCAGCGGAAACACGATATTGAAATTGCGTTCCTGCATCAGCTCGCGGCGGTGATGCAGTTCATGCAGGCGACGCATCTGGCGAATCCATGGCAGCTTCGTGACCGGGTTGCTCGCAGGCAAGTGCTCACAGGCATGAAACACCTCATAGGTCAGGTAACCGAGCACCAGGCAGCCGCCCGACAATCCGGCGACGTTGCTATCGAAGCGCCCCATCAGCCACCAAAGGGGCAGGGTGATGACGACGGTGTGCAACACGATCAGCCAGGCCGGAAACAGGATCACCCGCCAGTCCCGGGCGCTGTCGTAGGTCATGTGGCCGGGGGCAAAAAAACTGTGGTGGTCGCCTGCATGACGGGCGTAGAACATCCGCGCGAAGCTCTTTTTGTGGTGCCCCAGATGTCGATGCACCACGTACACGCCGAAGTTGAAGAACAGCAATGTCAGTGGCACCGCCAGCCATTCCAGCGACTGGACCTGATGCACGGTGCTCCAGAATCCGCCGATGGCGAGTAATCCGAACAGCAACACGAAAGCGCCGTGCAGCCAAGGGTTGTAGCGCGGATGAATGTCGGCTCGATAGCGGTTGCGGAATGCCTGGGTGGTCTGCCTCACTGCGCTCACCTTTGGTTATTGTTATAACCGCAGATTAGCTGATCTGCCCCTCGATACTGGAACAACCTCAAGGACACAAGCGCCATGCTCCGGTGTGTCAGGTCAGCGGATCCCAGCGCTGGGACCAGTCGTCATCAGTCTTGATGACTTCACGCAACAAATCGAAGGCCCGCTGCAGGGTCGCCGAGTCGCGATCACGCGAGTAAACCAGGTAGGTCGGGTAGCTGAATTCGGGCGCCTTTGGCACGGGCTCCAGCACGCCGCTTTCCAGGTAACTCTGGACGACGCGCGTGCGAAAGTAGCCGCTGCCGCCATTTTCGAGAATGTACTGCAGGGCCAAGGGGCCGAGGTTGAAGCTCAAGGCAGCTTTGGCTTTTTCCGGCAGGGCGGCATCGTGCTGGCGGCGGAAGTCCGGGCCCCAGTCGATATACACGTAAGGATCGGGGCGCCCGGCGAGGCTCACCAGGATGAGTTTTTCTTCGAGGATCTGTTCGACTTGCAGGCGCGGCCAATACTCGGGCTGATAGACCAGCGCGGCGTCAAGCACACCCAGTTCCAGTTGCCGCAACAGGTTTTCGCCATCGCGGATTTCCATGCGCAGGGCGTGGCTGGGAATCTTCTCGCGCAGTTCACCGGCCCAACTGAGCATCAGCGGGTTGCACAGGCTGACTTCGCCGCCAATGTGCAGCACGTCGCGGTAGCCTTCTGGCAATGGCAGATCCCGCCGCGCGGCTTCCCAGGTCTGGACCAGTTGATTGGCGTACACCACAAAGGCTTCGCCGTTGGGCGTCAGGCGCGCACCGGCGCGGTTGCGCACAAACAGTGTGCTGCCGAGCTGGCTTTCGAGTTTCTGTACGCGCGCGGTGATCGCGGTCTGGGTGACGTGGAGTTTTTCCGCCGCCGCGGCGAGGCTGCCGTGACGGACGATTTCCAGAAAGGTGCGCGCGAGGTCGATATCCATGGGGGGGCCGGTGCGGGAGGTGTGGGGATTGTAAACGGATCCTGCGAATCTCGTTTATATAGCTGTTGTTGGCGAGCCTCTGTTGGGGTTGGTGTAATGCTGTCTACTTAAGAAGGTTTTGGGGTTGGGTACATATCCGTTTCTGTGGTCACGGCTGCTATTGGTTCCGCCTTTACGGCGGGTCACTTGGAGAAGCGCCAAGTAACCAAGC